>JAETTS010000046.1 GCA_021769025.1 Enterocloster bolteae | reverse complement strand
TCGCCCAGGACTTTTCCAACAACCGTTTTTCCCGGTCTGTAAGATTTGTGGTAGCATCAAAGAGACATGTCTCTGTGCTGTTGGTTGCTCATTTGTCGGGCAACTCATGACCTTTAAACAGTAACAGCAGGATGTTACCGGGATTTCTTTTCCAGTAATTTCAAAAACCTTTTATCATTCATCTGTTCGTTTGTAAGATAGCTGCCATCTAAAAAATAATGCGTACGTTGTAATGGGGGTCGGGGCGTTTTGGGCATCCTCTTTGCTCTGTAAATGAATCGGTTTGAATGGTACGGATTTCTCTTTTGCGACGGCTTCAATTACAGGAACATATTTTGCATTAAACGGACACTGGCTGGTGTAATACAAGACGTATCCCATCTCATCAATATGAGGGTGTTTCGCACATTCTTTAAATTTTGGCAAGAAAGTATCTTCTGTAAAAGGGAAATACCATAACTGAATGCCATTATCCGCCTGATCACTGATGGCAAACCCTTTGTATTTCAGGAATTTAGGGTCAGACAGAAATGGTTTTTTCTTTGCCGCAGATAAGATACACAGTCCTTTTTTCCCTTTGCTTTTGCTGTCTTCTATACAGGCATCCAGAAGTTCTGTTGAATAACCATGCCCTTTGAAGGAGCCAGCCACCCATAGACAGTCGATATACATATAACCGGCTGCCACAATGGGATTCCACGCATTTTCAGCAGGTATATATTCAATAAAGCACTTTCCCCTCTGCTTGCTTTTTAAGAAAATCAAACCATCATCTAAACGTTCTTTTAACCAAGCCTTTTTTGACGATACCTGAATATCATTATTATTTGAAATCGCACAACAAATATGTTCTGTTTCTATATTATCGTTTGTCACTTGAATAAATTCCATAAGGATACCTCCGTAAATTCTAATGCGTTTCCTGTTTATGTAGCTGGCCTGCTATGGTATGATGATATTAGTATATCACATAAATCCTGACACCCTTTGTCAAGGTTTATTTTTTATATCCAAACGGCTGTTGAATCGAAGAAAGGACTGTTGCAAAACATGGCAATTCCACAATATCCTACCGGTGCATATGAAACATCACCTCGATATCTTGTGGAAATCTGTCGTTTTACAACAGTCCCTCCGTACATTCCAATCCTGTGATACAAGCATCTCTCAATCCGCCGCACCTTACAGTGCCAGCACAATCCCGCCGTCCGATGCGTACACCGTAGCCACCCCTGCAGTCTCTGTTATAACCACCTTTTTAAACGGTGCCAGCTTTAGAAGCTCTTCCTTCACCTGCTCTGCCCTCTGGGCGTTATTGCAGTGGGCAATCACGGGAATCCGGCTCTCCAGGTCTGGAACCGTCTTCACCGCAATGGAACACATGCGGCTTAAAGCCTTGTTGATTCCCCTTGCCTGATCCAGCTTAATGATGGTTCCCTGCTCCGCTCCCATGACCGGTTTGATATTCAGCGTGGTGGCAAAAAACGCCTGAAGGCCGGTGAGACGGCCATTTTTACGCAACGCATCCAGGGTCTCCAGGACAAAAAACGTCTGCATCTGATTGGCCTTAAAATCCTCCACCTTCTCCACCACTTCCTCAAACGGCACGCCTGCCTTGCACAACTCCTCTATAAAAAGCGCCTGCCGCAGTTCCCCTGAAGACGCAGACCAGGAGTCAATGATAGCAATATTCTTATGGCCAAACTCCTCCTCATACATCTGCTTTCCCACCACAGCGCTGTTGTACGTGCCGCTTAGTTTACCAGACAGGGTAATCACATAGATATCGTCTGCGTCGCAGGCATAGGCCTTCTTAAACGTCTCCGGCGAAGGGCACGCCGTCTTGGGACAGTTGGGGCTGTTCTTCACCAATTCCAGAAACCGTTTCTGATCAAACGTCTCATCATCTATTACCTGAACATCATCCACCTGGAGTGTTAACGGTATCATCTGGAAATGGGGATCCTTCTTCATCTCCTTCGTCAGATCCAGACAGCTGTCGCCAATAATCTTATAGCTCATGACTTTCCTCCATACTTCTTTCATGCCTTACAGATGCTTTCCGTTATCCGTTTTCTGTAAACATCCAATGACATGTTTCTATTATCATACATAGTTTTATTTACTACATTCGATTATAGTAAGTACTTTACGGAATGTCAACGATTTCTATATTGAAATTTGCCTTTTATGGGGAAATCCTTGGAGAAATTTACGGATATTGGATTCTTTAACCTACTTCCGCCTGCCGATAATACTGCGCCTGGGCATTCCAAAGCTTTTGATACATCCCTTCCCCATCTGCTATAAGTTCCTCATGGCTCCCCGTCTGAACTACCTTTCCTTCATGAAACACTGCTATGATATCGCAAAATTTACAGGATGACAGCCGATGGCTGATATACACAGCTGTCCGATCTCCTGCGATATCATTAAGCCGCCCATAGATCTCCGTCTCGGCAACTGGATCCAGGGCTGCTGTAGGCTCGTCCAGAATCATAAATGGCGCGTCTTTATACAGAGCCCTGGCAATGGCGATCTTCTGCGCCTCGCCGCCGGACACCTCCACTCCCTTTTCCTCCACGTCCTGGTAAAGAAACGTATGAAGCCCATTCCCCATAACCTCTCTCCAGTTCACAAACCCCGCTTTCTCAAGACAGTCTTCCGCCCGAAACGCCTCATATCCCTTAGAGCCGGCGATAGTTTCCCCCAATGGCCCGGCAAACAGCTGAAAATCCTGAAACACCACCGAGAAAAGATTTCTGTAATCCTCATATCTATATTTGCGGATATCAATGCCATTTAGGAGAATCTGCCCTTCTGTCACGTCATACAGCCTGCACAGCAGCTTGATAAACGTGGTCTTTCCGGATCCGTTTAACCCGACCACAGCCAGACGGCTTCCCACAGGAAACTTCATATTCACATGACAAAGCACATCCTTCTCTGTCCCCGGATACCGAAAAGAAACATCCTGAAACTCAATCTCATACTGGCGGTCCATTCGTTTCTCCGTAGTTAGGCTGCCCTGATACATGGTATTGGAGATGTCCAGGAATTCATATACATCCTCCAGAAAATTTCCATTGCTGATCATAAGGCTGAAACCATTGATCAGATCCGCCACCCCCAAGAACAGATTCATGGAAGCCCCTATATACTGGGTTACAAATCCTGGTCCATAAGCCCCTGCCCAGGCTTTCAGGCACACAAACCAATACACGGCAGCCGTCAGTATAGCAGAGATGCTTTTGGAGCCTGCCATCCATGCCCCCATAGGCCCTTTTGCATAACGGACAATTTTAGAAGAAAGGGTGAATGGGTTTTCCCTCTCCAGATACACGCTGCAGATATTCTCCTGCTGCTCATACATCCTTAAGTCCATGGCCCGTTTCTTATCTTTATTGAAAAATACATAATATTCCGCCAGGCGGTTACCAAATCTGGTCTCATCTGCATAGCGGATCCAGTACCCCTGTCCCTTATCCCCACAGGCGGCAGAGCATACAGATATAAGTAACAGCCCCAGAAGCAGAATCCATACGCAAAGCGGATGATTCAGCCAGAGAAAGCCATTTCTTCCTTCTGGAACCTTAGCAAAAAACATAGAACAGGCCAGAACCATTCCTCCTAAAATTCTTACCCCGGCAGTAATCAGATTTTCAAACAAAACAATGGTCTCATGAAGGCCTAAGCCAGACCACTTGTCATTCTGTACAATCTGAGAATACAGATCATACGTCCCCTGGCTATCCATATGTTCATAATCCAGAGAAAACATTTTATCCATAAAAATCCGGTCATACCGGCAGTTTGCAGAATCGGTTTCATAACGCTTCACACATGCAAACACATTTCCTGCAAATGTTATCATCCCGGTCACAAACAGAAACGCCAAGACAAGCCTTAAAACCGCCTGAGGCTGTCTGCTTCCAGCCAGCTCGTCTACAATCCGTGCAATCATCCAGATTGACACATAGGGACTGACTGCAGTCATAAACGAGGAAAGGGTTATGGACACGAAAAGTCCAGGACATTGTTTCCACCAGATTCCCCAGGCCCGCCCGTTATACCGGATAGCTTTAACCAATGACATCTTCTCTTTGGCCTTATCCATATTCCTCTCCCCTCTCCCGATAATACCGGCTCTGTATCTCAAATAAGCTGGCATAACGTCCTTTTCTTTCCAGAAGCTGCCTGTGAGTCCCCTCTTCCACAATCTGTCCATGTTCCAGAAAGAGAATCCGGTCGCAAAATTGGGTGGAAGCCAAACGATGGGAAATAAACACCGATGTCCTTCCCTCTGCCATCTGGCTGTATTTCAGATAAATATCATTCTCCGCAATGGGATCCAAAGCAGCCGTCGGCTCATCCAGCAAGATCACTGGTGCCTGTTTATACAAGGCTCTGGCAAGCATCAGTCTCTGTGTCTGTCCGCCGGACAATTCCACACCCTCCTCATAGACCTGGCGGCCAATTTTCGTATCCAGGCCATAGGGCAGAGATCCTGCCTTCTCCTCCAGGCCAGCCAAGGTAATGGACTCCTCAACCCGCTTAAGGTCAATCCCATCCACCTTCTGTGCCACATTTTCAGCAACACTGGCCTCCAGAACCGAAAAATCCTGAAAAACCGCTGAAAATAACCGATAATAATCCCTGCGGTTATACTGTCGGATATCCTGCCCGTTTAAGAGAACCACTCCCTCTGACGGATCTAGAAAACCGCACAGCAATTTAACCAGCGTCGTCTTCCCGGCTCCGTTTAACCCTACTACAGCCAGCTTCTCCCCGGGAGAGACCACCAGATTCATATGAGAAATGGTATCTTTTCCGGAACCAGGATAGGAGAAAGACACATTCTTAAGACGCAACTCATAGGCCTTTCCCGCCTCCTGAACCAGCGGCTTCCCCTTTTCAAGCAAAAACGGTTCTGGCCATTCCAGATACTCCCGTATCACAGACAGATCCAAACTCTGCCTGTGGAGCCGGGAAAAATGATCCAGAATTCCTGTCACCCATAGGGTAAAGCTGTTAGCCGCTGTAACATACAAAAAGAATTGAGACACTGAAAGTCCTTCTTCAAAAATCTGATAGATAAGACTGGCAAAGACTGCTCCGCTACGTACCAGCGTCAATGCCAATTCTCCCAGGTCAGCCCACAGATATCTTTTTTCTCGTTTGACAAGGAACTTCTGATACTCTCCAAACCCATGATCCCATGTCTCCTCAAGCCACGGACGCAGACCGAAGATTCGGATATCCTTGGCATAAGGCCGTCTGGTAGACATGCGGCAGATATAATCCATCCTCTTGTGGCAGGCTGCCTCCTCCTCCCGGTGCTTCCATCCCCATCCATAAGCTTGTCTCCTCATCACATACCCTGCTCCGGAAACCACCCCTATGAGGCACATCAGAAAAGGATTCAACCTGGAAAGAAGAACCGCCCAAACCAGGAAACATATCACATTGGCAGACAGCTGCGTGAGAGAATCCCAAAAGGCCTCTGCAGAGGCGGTGTTGTCAGCACAGGCTTTATAGGATTTGGCCTGAAAGCTTAAAAAATCCGGGCTCAAGGTATTAGGGTAGGAAGTTCTGGCCGTTTTATTTCCGATCTGGCTAATCAGATCCTGCCTCACTGCAATCCGGCCAAACAACGCATTCTGCCTTACATAAGCCTCCAACCCAGCCAGAAGGAACAAACCCATGCCAAAAACAACGATTACAACGATCAGTTCCGAAAGCGGAGCAGCCGTCTCTATTTTTTGTAACATTGTGGGGGCAGCCAAAAGCTCCGTCACAGATTTGGCGGCAGTGACAGCCGCCAGGAAAAACACCATAAAAATCACAGATTTGCATACCCTCCAGGCAGTGGAGAACATAAAAACCGTGTTCTGATACAAACGATATTTGGATTTCTCTTTAGGTGGGCTGGCTGATGCTGTGCTCTGTGTTATGCTTTCTGTCATATTTTCTGCTCTGTTATCTTCCATGTTCTTCTTTCTCCATGAAAAAACCGAATACCTTTATTTTTCGTGTTCTATATCTTTACACAAAAAGTATACCACAAAAACAGCCCCCGGAAACTTCCGGGGACTAACGGTTAAAATTGGGGGATCAAAATCTCTGTCGTAAACGCTCCGTCCTCACTGTTGCGGCTTAAGTATCCACCCAGCCGTCTGACAATCTCATCAATACGGACAAGCCCCAGACCACGGCCCACTCCCTTTGTAGTCCAAAAAAGATTCCCTTTTTTCATCATCTTCTTGCCGGCCGTAAAATTGGTAAAGGAAATATAAAGCTGCGTATTTTTCATATCCATATAGATCCGGATCAGCCGTTGGCTCTCCGGAAGGGCAAGGCTTGCCTCTATAGCATTGTCAAAAAGATTTCCCAGGATCACACACAGATCCAGCTCCGACATAGTCAATTGAACTGGTATATGCGCATCCGCATGAACCGGAATCTTTCTGGCTCTTGCGAGGGAAATCTTGCTGCTTAAGATAGCATCCGCCATAGGATTTCCTGTCTTCACCACTGTATCCACTGTATTCAAGTCTGTGTCCAGCAAGTCAAGATAGGCCTTCATAGCTTCCATATCACCAGAAGCAGCATAGGCCTTCATAGCCTGGATATGGCTGCGGTAATCATGGCGCCACCCTCTGATCTGGCGGTACATGTTCTCAACCTCCTGGTAATGAGTTTCAATCAACTCCTTCTGATAAGCGGCGATCCGCCTGTCTACGTGTCTGGAAAAAAATGACATAGAGTTTCCTCCTAACTTCTCAACACCGAGTAATAATTTCCCGGTTCACCCGTTCATAGGCTCCTCTTGGAAGAGGAAGAACCGTCTGATCCGAAAGGTGGACTTCCGCCTTAGTCACTTTCCGGATAAACCACAAATTCAGAATCATGGATCGGCCTACCCTGCAGAACCGCTCATCCAACTTATCCTCAAAATCCCGCAAAGACCGCTTCACTGTATAATCCCTTTTCCCATGAATGGTAACATAGTTCCGACACACCTCCAGATAGCGGATTTCCCGAAGAGGAATCCGCACCATCTCCCCGGAAACCTCCAGATTCAGACAGCGCTCATCCCGTTTCCTTTTCTCCATCCCCTTGTCCAGGACAGCAAACAATTTTTCCCGATTCACTGGCTTTAAAAGATAATGAAGGGCAGACACATCATATCCCTCCCCAATATAATCCCAGTAACCACTAATAAACACCAGCTGCAAGGCCTCATCCTCCTGGCGCACCCGCTTTGCAAGAGTTACCCCATCCATGGCTCCCATCTCAATATCCAGAAGCAGAAAATCAAAGGTCTTGTCCTCCTCAAAGCAAAACAAAAAAGCCTCAGCCGAGGGAAATATTTCCACCAAAATGAAAACTCCCCTCTCATCAGCCCAGGCATTCAACAGCGTCTCCACATAAGAAGCGTCTATTGGATTGTCGTCACATACAGCTATGCGGCAGGACATGGCGCAGCCTTCCTTTCCATATACTCCAAATCATTGATTATTTGTATTCTATCATAACTTTCGCCAATCCGTAAAGCCGATATGCTTTCATTTTTTCGTTATATTTCTGCGGGATTTTTACAGCTGAAATGAAGCATTTTTTTCTTTGGCAGAATATTTTGTGAAAAATTTAAGAAATTTAGGAAAAACATCCTCATTCTTTTAGAACATCACACCATTGACTTTTTCCCCTTTCCTCGTATAATAGTTAGCATATCAAAGGAGATTTCCGAGGGTTCTTCCCTCTGAAGTCTCCTTTCTTATTTTCAAGACTATGCCCCGGGAAGCGTGGTTTTACTGAGTATATTCGGAGTCTCTGTGCTTGATTTTGCCAGGATTCCCAACGCACATTCAAAAAAGGAGGATATGCTATGACTGAAGAAATCTTAACCGCTATAGACAGCCAATTGTTTGCCGTATGGTTCCTGATTGGGGCCGCCTTAGTCTTCTGGATGCAGGCAGGCTTTGCCATGGTAGAGGCAGGCTTTACCAGAGCCAAAAACACCGGAAATATCCTGATGAAAAACCTGATGGACTTCTGCATCGGCACCATCGTATTCATTTTCATAGGCTTCGGCCTTCTCTTAGGAGAAGACCTGTTTGGCTTCCTGGGAAAACCAGGCTTTGACATCTTTACCTCATACGAAAGCTTTGACTGGTCCAGCTTCGTATTTAACCTGGTATTCTGCGCCACCACTGCCACTATCGTATCCGGCGCTATGGCCGAACGGACAAAATTTTTGTCCTACTGCATCTATTCCGCCGTTATCTCCGCTGTCATCTACCCTATCGAGGCCCACTGGATCTGGGGCGGCGGCTGGCTCTCCCAGTTTGGCTTCCATGATTTTGCCGGCTCCTGTGCCATCCACATGGTAGGCGGATTCACCGCCCTCATCGGAGCCAAACTGTTAGGCCCCCGCATCGGCAAATTCGTCAAAGACAAAAACGGCCGCATTACCAAGGTCAACGCCTTCCCCGGCCACAACCTTGCCCTGGGATGCCTGGGATGCTTCATCCTCTGGCTTGGATGGTACGGGTTCAACGGCGCCGCCGCCACCAGCGTGGCCCAGCTGGGCTCCATTTTCGTCACCACAACCGTTGCACCTGCCATAGCCACAGTGGTCTGCATGATATTCACCTGGGTGAAATACGGCAAGCCGGATGTATCCATGTGCTTAAACGCCTCGCTGGCAGGCCTGGTAGCCATCACTGCCCCCTGCGATGTGACCGATGTCCTGGGAGCCCTTCTCATCGGCTCCGTATCCGGACTTCTAGTAGTGTTCGGCGTATGGTTCCTGGACAACATTCTTCACATTGATGACCCGGTAGGCGCTGTGGCCGTCCATTTCCTAAACGGCCTGTGGGGCACCCTGGCCGTAGGCCTCTTTGCAACTACTTCCGCTCCAGGTAATGACACCCTGTCCGGACTGTTCTACGGTGGCGGACTGGGACTTTTAGGAAAGCAGGCCATCGGTGTCGTATCTGTCCTTGCCTGGACCGGCGTAACCATGACCATTGCATTCCTTATCATCAAGGCATGGGTAGGCCTGCGTGTCAGCGAGGAAGAAGAAATCATCGGACTGGACTCCACAGAACACGGGCTTCCATCCGCCTATGCCGGCTTCAGTATCATGGATATCTCCAACACCATGACCATGGATGTCAACGAGAATACCAACCTTGGCGCGGAAGATTACAATACTGCCTCCACTGCCCAGAAAGATGCTGCAGTGAAGGTGGTTCAGGCCCCTGGTTCCTCCACAGGAATCTATAAGGTATCCATCATCGCCAGGCTGTCCCGCTACGACCAGCTGAAAAAAGCTATGAACGATATCGGTGTCACCGGCATGACGGTCACCCAGGTAATGGGCTGCGGCATCCAAAAAGGAGCCGGGGAACGGTACCGGGGTGTGGAAATGGATGCCACCCTGCTTCCCAAGGTAAAGGTAGAAGTCATTGTGGGAAATATTCCTGTTGACAAGGTGATTGAAACCGCCAAAAAGACCCTTTACACCGGCCATATCGGAGACGGAAAAATTTTTGTATACCGTGTAGACAAAGTAGTGAAGGTCCGTACCGGCGAGGAGGATTTAGACGCTTTGCAGGATGTAGAGTAAGAGGAAGATTGGGACACATTCCAGAATGTGGAATAAATGGAAAAAAGGAACCTTCTTCCGGCTATGCCGGAATGGTTCCTTTTTCTATCTCTGTTGATTGCTTATTACTCTTCTGTCATCGCCAGCATAATCTCATTGCTTCTGGCAATAAATCCGGTCATCCGCTCCGGAGTCAGGCTGCCGTGGCTCAAAGCCGCCATATCGTAAAGCTGCTGGCAGATTTTCCCTGTCAGATCCGCCTCCCCATGGCTTAGCACATACTGCACCAGCTTATGGTTGGCATTTAACACCAGGGTCTCGCCCATACCGCCGAACATATTGGGGTCCATGCCAGACATGCTGTACATCTTCATCATATCCTGCATCCTGCGGTTCTCCTCGGAAACCGTAATCATAGAAGCAATCTGGTCATCCTTTAATTTCTCAACCTTGATTTCCAGCTTGTCATTGCCTAACGCCTTCTTAAAGGTCTCCGTCAGCTTCTCAGAATCCACCTTAAAGGTTTCCGCATCTTCCTCCTTCACCGTTTCCTTGAAGGTATCGGTCACATCCGCATCGATGCGCAGGAATTTAAGGCCTTCCTTCTTCTGCTCCAGCTGGCTGATAAACGGACTATCAATGTTGTGGGTCAAAATCACCGCATCCAGCCCTTCCTTGCGGAACATATTGATATACTGGCTCTGCTCCTTCTCATCCGTCACATAGTAGATGATGTTCTCATGCTTCTCCTTGGCACTGTCTAAGCAGTCCTGAAGAGTCAGGTATTTGCCGTCCAGATTCTTGAACAGCACATACTCTTTTATCTTCTCCTCAAACTTCTCATCCTTCAGACAGCCAAACTTGATAAAGGGACTGATATCATCCCAGTACTTCTCATAATTCTCCCGGTCTGTCTTGCACATACCGGACAATTTATCCGCCACCTTCTTGGTGATGTAATCCGAAATCTTCTTCACAAATCCATCATTCTGCAGCGCACTTCTGGATACATTCAGAGGCAGGTCCGGACAATCGATGGCACCCTTTAACAGCATCAGGAATTCAGGAATCACTTCCTTAATATTATCCGCGATAAATACCTGGTTGTTGTACAGCTTGATGGTTCCCTCCAGGCTGTCATACTCCATGTTAATCTTGGGGAAGTACAGGATTCCCTTCAGGTTAAACGGATAGTCCATGTTCAAATGAATCCAGAACAGAGGCTCCTTGTAATCCATAAATACCTTGCGGTAGAATTCCTTGTACTCCTCCTCCGTACAGTCATTGGGATGCTTGTTCCAGAGAGGGCTTACATCGTTAAGCGTCACCGGACGTTTCAGAATCTTATACTTCTCCGTGGCAGGAGAAACCTCCACCACTTCCTTCTCGCCGTTTTCGTTCTCCTTCTCCTCTGTCTTGGCCTCCTCCACAATGGTCTCAACAATGGTATCCTTCTCCGTCAGTTCATCCTTCTCGATGGTCTCATACTGCGGCTCCGCAGTGGCGTTATTTAAGAAAATCGGCACCGGCATAAATCCACAGTACTTCTCAATCACCTCTCTGGCCCGGTACTCATTGGAGAACTCCACGCTATCCTCGTTCAAATACAGGGTGATGGTAGTTCCCTGCTCCGCCTTCTCGCCCTCGCCCATCTCAAACTCCGTGCCGCCCTCTGACTCCCAGTGAACCGGCTTGGCATCCTTCTGGTAGGACAAGCTATCGATGGTAACCTTGTCCGCAACCATAAATGCGGAATAGAAGCCCAGACCGAAATGTCCGATAATCTGCTCCTCATTGGCCTTGTCCTTATACTTGTTTAAGAAATCCTGGGCCCCGGAGAATGCAATCTGGTTAATGTACTCGTCCACCTCATCCTCTGTCATGCCCAGTCCATTATCCGTCACGGTAATGGTTTTGTCCGTGGGATTCACCGTCACTAAAATCTTGTACTCCATATCCTCCGGCTTCTCATACTCGCCTATCAGCTCCAGCTTCTTTAACTTGGTAATGGCATCACATCCGTTGGAAATCATCTCTCTGTAAAAAATATCATGGTCCGAATACAGCCATTTCTTGTTAACCGGGAAAATATTCTCGCTGCTTATGGATAAACTTCCTGTCTTTTTAGACATAGGTAAACTCTCCTTTTCTTTTCTCTTATGATTTTCACCCAGGCCGTCCGGAAACCGCCTTTTATATCTGCT
>JAETTS010000934.1 GCA_021769025.1 Enterocloster bolteae | reverse complement strand
TACGGACTACAATTCCCGGCACTGCCATCGGATCAAGGTCACGCTCCCGGAAGGTTTCGATAATCACCGTACCAGTTTCCATTTCATAGGCCCGATTGATTTCATCCTCTGTGAGCGAACGCGCTGCTGGGATTGGCCCATAGAAGTAATCGGCATGTGTTGTTCCATAAAAAGGAATATCACGGCCAGCCTGGGCCCAGCCAACAGCTTCCGTCGAGTGGGTATGAACCACCCCACCGATTGCTGGGAAGGCCTTATAGAGTTCAACGTGGGTAGCTAGGTCAGAAGACGGGTTTAAATCTCCTTCGACAACCTTACCATCTAAATCAGTGACCACCATGTTTTCGGGTGACAACAAATCATAATCGACACCACTTGGCTTGATCACAATCAATCCTGCTTCACGGTCAATCGCCGAAACATTTCCCCAGGTAAATTTAACCAAGCCATGTTTAGGAAGAGCAATATTTGCCTCATAAACCCGTTGACGTAATTCTGGTAATAACATTAAAGACCTGCTTTCTCAATTAATGGGTACAGGAAGGCCTGGGCTTCTTGGATCGCAGCCCTAGTCTCCTCTACTGTCTCACAGTTCTCGGACCACATTTCAATCAAGAATGGTCCTTGGTAATTGGTATCTTTTAGGACACGGAAGACTTCCTCCCAGTCCACACATCCTTGACCAAACGGAACATCACGGAATTGCCCCTTACTAGTCTCTGTTACCGGATAGGTGTCCTTCAAGTGCAACGCAGCAATCGAGTTATGACCCAAGAGGAACTCTGAGTACAGGTCATTGTGCCAAGCCGACACATTTCCTGTATCTGGGTAAACAAAGAGATAGGGTGAATTGATTTCTTTTTCAATGGCCAAGTACTTCTCAATACTATTGATGAATGGATCATCCATAATCTCAATGGCCAGCATTACTTGCGCCTGTTCAGCCCAGGTACAAGCTTGTCGAAGGTTTTTCAAGAAACGTTTCCGAGTTTCAGGGGATTTGTCTTCGTAATAAACATCATAGCCTGCTAGCTGAATAACCCGAACGCC
>JAETTS010000045.1 GCA_021769025.1 Enterocloster bolteae | reverse complement strand
ATTATTAATCATACCAGAAAATAGAAAGGACAGATTTTGAAAAGAACATTTGGGAAGAAGGAGACCGGCAATGAATGAGTTGACAAAACATGAGCGGGTGTTTCGGATGATAGAGGGAAAAGAAGTGGACAGAACTCCGGTGGGATTCTGGCTTCATTTTCCAGAGGAGCAGCATCATGGCCAGAGCGCGATAAACGCTCATTTGGATTTTATGGAGCAGACAGACAGCGATATTATGAAGATCATGAATGAGAATATCCTGTATGATGGGGAAAGCCATATATCCTGCCTGAATGACATTTCAAAGTTCCGGGGATTTTCCAGGAAGGATGCCATTTTTAAGGATCAGATGGAGATCATAAAGCGAATCACGGAAAAGACAGAGGGGAAATATCCGGTGGTAGCCACCATTCACGGACTTGTGGCATCGGTATTCCATGAGACAGGATACGCCGGGAATTATACCAGCATGGGATATGGGCTGCCATTATTCTGCAGGGAACGGCCGACTCAGATGAAGCAGGTGTTTCAGACGGTGGCGGAGTCTTTGATGGAGTTTTCGGACTGCTCCCTGGAGGCAGGGGCAGAGGGGATTTTTTATGCGGCTTTGGGTGGAGAGCGGAATTTCTTTACCGATGAGGAATTCGCAGAATTTATCGCTCCCTATGAAAAGATGATCTATGATCACATAAAAGAGACAGCAAAACTGGATATTTTACATATCTGTAAGACGAATATTGACTTTAAACGCTATACAGACTTACATCCTATGATTGTGAATTGGGGGATTTATGGAAATGACGTAAGCCTTACACAGGGAAGCCGGTTGTTTCCGGACAGCGTGATCTTAGGTGGGTTCCCGGACCGGCATGGAGTCCTGGTGGACGGGACGGATGAGGAGATCGAGGCTCATACCAAGGCAGTCCTTCAGGAGATGAAAGGAAAGCGTTTTATCGTGGGATCCGATTGTACGCTTCCCACAAAAATTGAGTATACTAGAATCAATAAGGTGGTAAAGGCTGTAAAAGCTACGAATTATCTGGCTGCAGGATTGAAGTGTTAAGTAGTTCCTGTTCCATAAAAAGAATATCCTTTTTCAGATATTCGTAGGCGGTGTACACCTGGTGGCGCTCTAAGGAACAGACGATTAAGTCATGGAAATTTTCCTTGGAAGACGCGATGACGGAACGGCGGACATTGTATAGCTGAGCGTAGGCTCGGGTGCAAGTGGCAAGGGATTGTTCCAGGATCTTGGTAACCAGCGCATTTTCTGCATAGGAGGTCAAGGTGGTGTGGAAGACCACGTTGTTGTTCCAGGCGGTCCAGATGGTCTTGGTACCGGCATTTAAGAGCCGTTTCCGGTTTAATTCCTTCAACTCCTGAATTTTTTCTTCATTTAAATGCTCCATGATGCTGGGCAGGCTGGAAAGCTCCAGATAGAGCCGCAATTCAACCAGATCCCGGATACTCTTTTTTGTGATCCGTACGATCTGGTAGCCGCAACGGGGGATGCTGGTAAGGATTCCATCGTGGCATAACTGGATCAATGCCTCTCGTACAGGAGACTTGCTTACCTTAAAATGTTCGATCATTTGATTTTCAGTGATGAGGGAGTCCGGGGATAAGGTTCCGTCGCAGATCATCTCGATAATTTGTTTGTAGACAGTGTCTTTTAAAGATAATGTTTTCTCTTGGGACATGGAAGGTCTCCTTTGGTAAACGTGATATGAAAAAGAATTCTTATGTATATCATAAAAGCAATCGTGGGAGTTTGCAAGGAAATTTGAGAAAAACATTGAAAAACAGGGAAAGGGTTACTGTGAGCCAATGTTATTTTATTTAGTTTTTGCTGTTTGAGAAGTCGTGAAAGGTTCACTAAATGACATTGCATGTGAACAGTAGCGAAAAGGAGGAGAGGCTTATGAACCGATACCGATATATTATAAAAAGGCTGCTGACATCAATCCCCACATTTATCGGAATCACCATACTGGTGTATGTGGTGGCGTCTCTGGCTCCCAGTTCGCCTCTGGAGATTTTGTTCAATGACCCTATGGCCACTCAGGCGGAGATGGAAGAGATGAGTAAGAGCCTGGGACTGGATCAACCGGTCATTGTCCAGTATGTTCGATGGCTGTGGCAGCTTTTGCAGGGCAATCTGGGAACGTCGATCCGTACCAATGGAGATGTCCTTTCCATGATTTTAGGAAGGATAGGACCTACGCTGGTGCTGACAGGAGTCGCCATGCTGCTTACGGCGCTTATCGGGCTGCCCCTTGGAATCATGTCGGCCTATAAGCCTTATTCTAGGTGGGACTATATCTCCTCGGCATTTTCTTTTATTGGTTCGGCCATGCCTAACTTTTTTGCTGCCCTTGTGCTGATTTACCTTCTGTGCGTGAAGGTAAGGCTCTTCCCTACATCTGGCATGTACGACAGCTCCGGGGAGAAAACCGTGCTTATGTTTATCCATCACCTGATTCTGCCTGCAGTGGTTCTGGCTATCCAGCAGATTGGAAGCCTGATCCGCCAGTGCCGGGGTTCCATGCTGGAGGTCTTGCAGGATGATTATGTAAGGACGGCGAGAGCAAAAGGCCTTACGGAGATGCCGGTACTGATCTTCCACGCATTGCGCAACGCCTGGATCCCTCTTGTAACCTGGTTTGGCATGCAGATTCCGTTTCTCATCGGCGGTGCTGTGGTAACGGAGCAGATTTTTGGCTGGCCGGGCCTGGGTTCTCTCATGGTTCAGTCCATCAATGCCAGAGATTATCCGGTGATTATGGGGATTACCGTATTTATTGCAGTGGCGGTTCTCATAGGAAACTTGATTGTGGATCTGGTGTATGGGCTTTTGGATCCGCGGATCCGATATGATTAAAGGAGGCGCAGTCATGAATACACAGAAAGAAATACCTGCCAACTCATATATGAAGGATGTGTGCCGGAGATTCTGTGCCCATAAGCCTGCCATGATAAGCCTTGTGGTATTGGTGCTGGAGATTTTGGCTGTGATCTTACTTCCAGTGATGCTGCAGCTGGATCCTTACACCATAGACTATGAGACCATGTTTGGGTCGGCTCCCTCTGCTATTCATATATTGGGAACCGATGATGTGGGGAGAGATATTTTTGCCAGGTTTATCTATGGCGGCCGTGTCTCTCTAAGTGTCGGAATCCTGTCGGCAATCATAAGCCTTGCTATAGGAGTCCCTCTGGGAATACTGGCTGGATATTACCGGGGAATATGTGAGACGCTGATCATGCGGTGTGCAGATGTCTTTATGTCCTTTCCAGCCATGGTGCTGATCTTAGTATTGGTGTCAGTCCTGGGGCCTTCTGTGGTGACGGTCACTATAGTCATAGGAGTCCTGGGGTGGCCAAAGTTTGCCAGAATGATATACGGAAATGTGCTGTCGGCCAGGGAATCGGACTATGTGGAGTCCGCAAGGGCGGTAGGAACAAGGGATTTTGGGATTCTGACCAAGTATATCCTGCCCAATACCTTTGCCCCTGTTCTGATTGCATTTACCTTTCGCGCGGCCCAGGCCATCATCACAGAATCTTCCCTAAGTTTCCTGGGAATGGGCGTTCAGCCGCCTCAGGCCTCATGGGGGAATATCCTGTATGATGCCCAGTTTATCAGTATCTTGTCCCAGAGGCCGTGGCTATGGATTCCGCCGGGAGTGGCCCTGGTGGTGACGGTGCTCTGCATCAATTTTCTGGGTGACGGGGTAAGGGATGCGTTGGATACAAAGATGGTGATTTAACGGTTTGGTGCTGACCCGCATAGCGGGTTGAAATAGAAGCATATTAAAGGGGGCAGGCGACGCGAGGAGTTGCGTGCCGATACATAGTAGATTAAGGAGGAAGAAAAATGAGAAAAAGATGGATGAGGACGGCGGCAGTTTTCTTAAGTATGGCTATGCTGTTGAGCGGTTGTGCAGATCCTACTGAGACAGAGACCAAAGCCCAAACAGAGACCCAGGCTCAGACCGAGGCCAAAGCCCAGACGGAAAAAGCGGCGGAGGCAGAAAGCGAAGAGGAAGAGGGGAAAGAGGAAGGCACAGGTACAAAGACGGTGACAATGGCTATGACATCCCCATGGGATACTTTGATTCCGTTTAACACCACAAGTGCTGGTTCCGATGCGGTAATTGAACTGATCTTTGATAAATTGATTGTGGTGAAAGCGGATGGATCTTTTGGCCCCCGTCTGGCGAAAGAATGGAGCATCGATGACGAGACCCATACCAAGATTACATTTGTGCTGGATGAAAATGCCAAGTGGCACGACGGCGTTCCGGTAACGGCTGACGACGTGGTATTTACGGCGGAAGTTATGGCCAATCCGGACATCAATGTGGTGCGCCGCTCCAAGATTGCACCTTTTACTGGTATGATCGATGGAAAGAGAGATGAGAGCCAGGAGTTTGGCGTCAAGAAGATTGATGACCACACCGTAGAATTTACCATGATAAAGGCAACACCCCTTGATTACATGCTGGATATTATGTTCCGTGATTTATATGTGATTCCCAAGCATCTTCTGGAAGAGGTTCCGGCAGAAGAGATGCTGACATGTGAATTCTGGAAGGCTCCCATAGGCTCCGGCCCTTGCATCTACGAGGATGAGATTGCAGGCGAAAGAATTACGTTTAAGGCCAATAAGGATTACCATGTGCAGACACCGGACTTTGATCGCCTGGTAGTAAAGGTAGTAGCTTCTTCCAACCTTCTGTCTGGACTTATGAATGGCGAGATTGACTTGGTGGGAGGCGGTGGAACCATTCTCTCCAACAACGACTGGGAAATGGCTGGCCAGCAGGAGAATCTGGTAACCGAATCCGTACCTTCTCTGTCCTATACGTATATGTCTGTAAACACAAAGACATTTCCCCAGGAAGTGCGCCAGGCAATCAACATGGCCATTAATCGGGATGCTCTTGTAAATAATCTGATGCGGGGAGAAGGCGTACCTGCTCCTGGCCCGCTGGCTCCAAACCATCCCTACTTTAATGAAGAACTTCTGCCTATCCCTTATGATACAGAGAAGGCAAAACAGATGGTCATTGACTCAGGATTTGACACCAGCAAGACCTATCAGCTGAATATTACAGCAGGAAGTGAACTAATTCAGAAAGCAGCTCCTATGCTTCAGCAAGATCTGGCTAAGATCGGATTGAATATAGAGATCGTTTCAACTGATTTTGCCACCCTCCTTACTAACGCAAGAAAGGGAGAATATGATTTCTGTATCATCAGTTCCGGTGGATCTCCGGATCCAGGTGAAAGCGTTATGAACGTGACTCCTGGCCACATCAATAACTTCTCACAGAATGAGGATCCGTCCCTGGGAGAGAAAGGGGCAGAAGGACTGGCGGCATTTACGTATGAGGAGAGAAAGCCTTTCTACGATGAATACCAGATGATGCTTAGAGAGCAGAGCCCATTTATTTTCCTGTATTTAAAGAATGACCTGGTTGCTTATAATAAGAGAATATCCAATATCCACTATGAAGATTTCTCCCTTCTCTCCAGAAGCGTGTGGGAGTGGAAAGTAGAAGACTAAAGGGTTACAACGAAAAAGATAAAGGGGACTGGTTATGGGACAGCCATTATTGGAAGTAAGACAGTTAAAGACGCAGTTCAAAACAAAGAATGGACTGGTAACAGCCGTGGACGACGTTAGCTTTGTCATTGAGGAAGGGGAGACTCTGGGAATTGTGGGAGAATCCGGATGCGGGAAAAGCGTGACTTCCCTGTCAATCCTTCATCTGCTTCCCCAGGCAGTAGGCAGAATAGCCGGAGGCACGATTTCTTATAAGGGCCAGGATATTACCCATCTGGACAATAAGGCAATGTGCAAGATTCGGGGAAAAGAGATCTCTATGATCTTTCAGGATTCTATGACCTCTCTAAACCCGGTCCAAACAGTGGGAAAGCAGCTGGAGGAGACCATAGGGGTCCACAATAAGCTTCCGAAGGAGGAGATTCGAAAGAAAGCCCTGGAGATCCTGACAAAGGTAGGGGTATCTTCGCCGGAGCGCAGGCTTAAGGAATATCCCCATCAGCTTTCCGGTGGCATGCGACAGAGAGTCATGATCGCTATGGCCCTTTCCTGCAACCCGTCCCTGCTGATTGCCGACGAGCCGACGACTGCCCTGGATGTGACTATCCAGGCACAGATCATTGACCTGATGCTGGAATTAAAGAACAAGATCAATGCGGCGATCATGCTGATTACCCATGATCTTGGGGTGGTGGCGGAAATGTCGGATCATATCATGGTCATGTATGCAGGAAAGGTTATGGAATATGGAACAGCCAGACAGATTTTTAAAAGTCCCAAGCATCCTTATACGGAAGGGCTACTGGCATCCATTCCGCGTCTGGATAAGGATCTGGATCGTCTGTATTCCATTGACGGAACCGTTCCTACGCTGGACAAGATGCCAAAAGGGTGTCGCTTCTGTGCCAGATGTAGGGATGCTTCAGAAATCTGCAGCGATTGTCCGCCGCCTTTATACGAGATAGACGGTCAAAGGGTCCGCTGTTGGAAGTACAAAGAGAAGGCCAGGGAGGTGGAGGCATGACAGAACAAGTTCCTTTCATAGAAGTCAATCATCTTACCAAGTATTTTTTTGGCAGAAAAGAATTGTTTCGGAAAGAAGTGAAAGCGGTAAAGGCGGTTGACGGAGTGGCATTTTCCATCCCCAAGTGCCAGACTCTGGGAGTGGTGGGAGAATCTGGGTGTGGAAAATCCACCCTGGGGAGAGCGATCCTGCGGCTTCACGAGCCTACTTCCGGCCAGGTATTGTATGAAGGAAAGAATCTTCTGGAGTATGATAAGGAGCAGATGCGCAACATAAGGAAAGAGCTGCAGATCATTTTCCAGGATCCTTATTCTTCCCTGAATCCTCGTATGACTGTAAAAGAACTGATTCAGTCTCCACTGGATGTATTTTCTATAGGAACCAGGAGTGAGCGGCAGGAGAAAGTGGCAAAACTGATGGAGAAGGTGGGCCTTCCCCTGGAATTTATGAACCGATATCCCCATGAGTTTTCCGGCGGGCAGAGACAGAGGATTGTCATAGCCAGAGCATTGGTGTTGAATCCAAGGTTTGTGGTCTGTGATGAACCGGTATCAGCGCTGGATGTGTCTGTACGGGCTCAGGTGTTGAATCTGATGAAAGACCTGCAGAGGGAATTGAACCTGACATATCTGTTTATTTCCCATGACCTGAGTGTGGTGCGCTATATCTGTGACCGGATTATGGTTATGTACCTGGGAAAAGTCATGGAGATTGCAGATAAAAAAGATCTGTATGAAAACCCTTGCCATCCTTATACCAAGGCGCTTTTGTCAGCCATTCCGATTCCGGATATGGACGTGGAATACCATAAGATTCATCTGGAAGGAGATGTGCCCAGTCCGTTTCATCCGCCTAGTGGATGTAGATTCCATACCCGGTGCCAATACGCTACGGAAAAATGTAAGGATTGTGTACCGGAGTTAAAAAATGTGGGAGGCAGCCATATGGTGGCTTGCCATCGATTTTCATAGGGTGGCTGGTGCAACATCAAAGATTGCATGAATATTTTTTAGGAGGCATGAGATGGAACAATTACCAGTCCGGAACTGGATTGAGGAACATAGGCAGGAATTTATAGAAGATATGATGGAATTCTTCCGTATCCGAAGTGTAAGTGAGCCTCAGGGCGGAGAATTCCCATTCGGGGAGGGCTGCGCCCAGATGTTGGACGCAGCCCTTTCTATGAGTGAGCGATATGGATTTTCTGTTGAGAATCATGAATATTATTGCGGAAGTGCAATTTTAAAAGGGAGTGAAGACAGCGAGATCGGCATACTTTCCCATGTGGATGTGGTGGACGAGGGGAGCGGATGGGAGACTGATCCTTATGAGCCTGTTATAAAAGATGGATGGATCTATGCCAGGGGAAGTTCAGACAATAAAGGCCCGGCAGTGGCATCTCTTTACGCTCTGCGTTATTTAAAAGAACAAGGAATACCCTTAAAACATACCATTCGCCTCTATTATGGGTGCAGTGAAGAACATGGTATGGAAGATATTATGTACTATAAAGAGCATTATTCCCTTCCTGCTTTCTCCATTGTGCCCGATGCTTCATTTCCCGTATGTTACGGGGAAAAAGGAATTTTGGAAGGGACATTGGAGAGAAAACTGGAAGGAAACGTGATTTCGTTCACAGCGGGACATGCCAATAACGCTGTGCCTGCCCAGGCAGAGGCTATTCTGACAGGTGTGGATATTGAAGAGGCCAACAGAAAACTGGATGACAGGCGGCAGGTCAGAAAAGAATTGGCTGGGAAGCAGACGGTTCAGGAAGAATTGGATAGAGAGCCAGATATCACCCTGGGGCTTACAGAGGACGGTCTGGTAACTGTATCAGCAAAAGGAAAGACAGCTCATGCAGCTTTTCCGGAAGGATCGGAAAGCGCAGCAGTGAAACTGGCGGATTACCTGATAGAAAGTGGCCTGGCGGACCATAGATCTGTGGAGTGCCTGCGATTTGTGAGAGATGCTTTTGAGGGATATTACGGCAACGGAATGGGGATTGCCTGCGAGGATCGCATGTCGGGGAAGCTGACCATGATCGGCGGCATGGTAAAGACAACAGATGGGGTGATTTCCCAGACTATGAATATCCGTTACCCGGCAAGTATAGATCAGGAGAAGCTGATATCTGGCATTAAAAAGAGTGTGAATCACTTTGGATGGAAGACAAGAACATTTAAGAATAACCCTTCCCATGCCATAGACCCGGAAGACAAGAAGGTAAAGAAGCTAACCCAGATATGCGAGAACGTGTGGCAGAGGCATTTTGAGCCGTATGCTATGGGCGGTGGTACGTATGCCAGAAAATTGCCTAATGCAGTGGCTTACGGACCAGGAATTCTTGACCAGAAAAAGCCAGGGTGGCCGGATCATGGGAAGGGGCACCAGCCAGATGAATGTGTCTGCATCGAAAATATGATGAAAGCTGTAGAAATATATACGTTGGCCTTGTTGGCGATGGATGATATGGTAGATTGAGGAAAGTACTGCTTGCAGAGAGAAGGGAGAAGCGAAATGTCAGAGGTTGTAGAGCGTTTTTTACGATATGTGTCATTGGATACCCAATCCCAGGAGGGAGTCCTACAGATTCCCAGTACGGAAAAACAATGGAAACTGGCCCGATGTCTGGCGGATGAACTAAAAGACATGGGAGCGCAGGATGTCCGGGTCAGTGAATACGGCTATGTATATGCAAAGATTCCGGCCACTGTTTCCTGCAAAGAAGAAACCATTCCCAGCTTGGGATTCATTGCTCATATGGATACAGCTCCTTCCCTGACAGGAAGTAATGTAAAGCCTCAGATCATAAAAAATTATGACGGACAGGATATCTGCCTGAATAAGGACAGAAATATCATAATGAAAGTGTCAGACTTCCCGTTTCTTGCAGATTACAAGGGACTGGATCTGATTACGACAGACGGAACCACGTTGCTTGGCGGAGATGACAAGGCAGGGGTGGCGGAAATCATGGCTATGGCAGGCCATTTCTTAAGACATCCAAAGATCCCTCATGGAACGATCTGTATTGGATTTACACCAGATGAGGAAGTTGGACGTGGAGCGGATAAATTTGATGTGGCTGGATTCGGTGCGAAGTTTGCCTATACGGTGGACGGCGGAGAACTGGGAGAAATTGAGTACGAAAATTTTAATGCAGCAGCAGCCCAGGTAATCATCCATGGGGTAGGGATCCACCCTGGAGCTTCCAAAAACCGTATGGTCAATTCTCTCCTGGTGGCTATGGAGTTCCATCGCTTGCTTCCTGTATTTGAGAATCCTATGTACACAGAAAAGTACGAAGGATTTTTCCATTTGGAATCCTTAAAAGGAGATGTGGAAGAGACGGATATGAAATATCTGATTCGGGATCATGACAGGGCCAGATTTGAGAAGAAGAAGGAGATCATGGGCCAGATCGCTGACTTCCTTAACCAAAGGTATGGGAAAGGCACTGTGGAATTAGAGATAAAGGATTCCTATTTTAACATGAAAGAGAAGATGATTCCCCACATGCATCTTGTTACAGATGCGTGCAGCGCTATGGAGGAACTGGGAATTAAGCCGCTACAAAAACCAGTACGGGGCGGTACAGACGGAGCCAGGTTGACGTTTATGGGGCTACCCTGTCCCAATCTCTGCACAGGAAGCCGCAATTCCCATGGAAGATATGAGGTGGCTTGTATTCAGGCTATGGAAAAAACGGTGGAATTGCTCATTAAGATTGCAGAGATGCAGGCGGCGAAAGGGTGGGACATTAGCAGTATACAATAGAAAAAGAGAGGGAACGTGATGGATAAACGTCTGTACGATAATTACTGTGGAATCTTAAAGGCAGAGTTGGTTCCGGCGCTGGGATGTACGGAACCCATTGCAATTGCATTTGCGGCAGCCAAGGCCAGAGATGTGCTGGGATGTATGCCGGAGCAGATTGAGATGAGCTGCAGCGGCAATATGATTAAGAATGTAAAGGGAGTCACTGTACCCAACTCCGGAGGAATGAAAGGGATTGATGTGGCAGCTACTTTGGGAGTAGTAGGCGGAGATGCAGGCAGCCAGTTGGAAGTTCTGGAACATGTGACTCAGGAGCATATTGAGAAGACGCGTCATTTAGTGGAGCAAGGGTTCTGCATCTGCAATCTGGCGGAGGATGTGGAGAATCTGTATATTGTAGCAGCCGCAAAGGGGCAGGGGCATGAGGCAGAGGTGACGATTATCAACCGTCACACGTATATTACAAAGATTGTGAAGGATGGAGAGACGGTCTTTGAACGTTCTCTGGAACATGACGGAGATTCCAAGGCTATCGATCGTTCAGAGTTAAATGTAAAGGATATTCTGGATTTTGCAGATGAGGTGGACATAGACGATGTAAAAGAAGTTCTGGAACGCCAGGTAATTTACAATACAGCCATTGCTCAGGAAGGCTTAAACAAGAAATATGGTGCCCAGGTAGGACGGACTTTGATTCAGTATTATGGAAATAATGTGAAGACCCGCGCCAGGGCAAAGGCGGCAGCAGGATCTGATGCCAGAATGTCAGGCTGCTCCCTTCCTGTGGTGATTAACTCGGGAAGCGGAAATCAGGGCATGACAGTGTCCCTTCCGGTAATTGAGTTTGCAAAGGAGTGGAATCTTGGCGAAGAGGCTTTGTACCGGGCATTGGTGGTCAGCAATCTGATTGCTGTTCATCAGAAAAAATACATTGGAAGCTTGTCAGCCTATTGTGGAGCCGTCAGTGCGGCCTGTGGATCCGGAGCGGCTATTACATACATGACAGGCGGTGGCTATGAGAAGGTCTGTGAGACCATTGTCAATACCATTGCCAACGTAGGCGGTATCGTATGCGATGGCGCAAAACCTTCCTGTGCGGCGAAGATTGCATCTGCGGTGGATGCAGCGATCATGGCTCACTATATGGGGATGGTAAATCGTACATTCCACCCTGGCGAGGGAATCGTGAAGGATGATGTGGAAGAGACGATACGGAGCGTAGGGTATATCGGGCGTGTAGGAATGAAGAAAACAGACGTGGAAATACTGAATATTATGATTGATAAGGTAGATGTGGCTCAGCAGTAGGAAATAAGGGAAGATTTAGAAATAGGGAAGAATTTTATGAAAGGGGCTGTTGCAGAATAGCTGAGTAATCAGCTGTTCTGCCAGCCCACTTTTTATGCCCTAAAACAGAAAAACAGGCTCTGAAGAACCTGTCATTCATGGTATAATAAGTTATG
>JAETTS010000933.1 GCA_021769025.1 Enterocloster bolteae | reverse complement strand
AAATATATCCTTAAAAATGCGAGTGCAGATGTGATGATCATGAGTGCAATCATGACACTGGTTCCGGGAGTCACCTTTACCACGGCCATCCGGGATACCTTAAACGGAGACTATGCCGCCGGTTCTGCCAGGATGCTGGAGGCGATAGTTGTGGCGTTGGCGGTGGCGGCCGGAGTTGGTTCCGGCATGATGTTTTTTCGGGCGCTTCAGGGAGGAGTCTTATGATTATACAGATTATAAGTGCGTATTTTGTCGTATTCATGTTCACCATGCTTCTGGAGACGCCCAAGAAGTATATTCCCTATACGGCGACATCAGGAGCTGTTGGCTGGTGGGTATATCTGATTGTCCAGAACAACGGGAATTCCTCCATGATGGCCGCCTTTGTCTCTACTTTGGTGGTGGCGGTTTCAAGTCATATACTGGCCAGACTTAAGAAAGCGCCGGTGACGGTGTTTCTGGTTTCGGGTACGCTTCCTGCAGTGCCTGGCGCGGCCATCTACCGTGGGGTTTATTATCTGATTCATGATGATTCTAAACTGGCTACCTATTATCTGCTGGAAACGCTTCAGATTGCAGGGGCCATTGCCATGGCGATTTTCATTACAGATTCGTTGTTTCGTCTGGTGATGGCATATCATTTAAGGAAGGGGACGGCCAGGTTTTAAAAGAATGGCTGCACCGGATGTAGAGATAGATTTCGTCAGACAGAATGTCTTCTTTGGGAACCTCCGCGGCATTGATGGCCTGGACCATCTGACGGAGAGATTCATAATCGAATACATGGGAATCCGGGATTAGAAGGACTTCGTGGATACTGGATGGCAGAATGATAACATCAGAAGCCATCTGTTCCGCGAAGTCTTTTATTACATTTTCATAGAGCAGGCAGGAGGCCCCATAGATTCCCTGCCTGTTGGTGAGCACATGAATGGGGGGAAGAAGGGCAGAACGATCCGGTTCGGGCTCTGTCTCCTCCAGGGAATCAGCGATCAGGCTTCGAAGGGGAGCAAGGGATATGGGAAACAGAAGAGGTGTGTTTTTCTTTGCC
>JAETTS010000932.1 GCA_021769025.1 Enterocloster bolteae | reverse complement strand
GTACCATCAGAATAATTTCATATGGCATGACTGCTGTCAGCTGCATGACATTCGCAAGAGCCTGGGCAAGACCGAACAGCAGGGAAACCAGGAAACCGCCTACAGGCGTATTTCCGCCCATACTGGATGCAGCCAGAGCAATAAAGCCACGGCCGCCGGACATATCCTTGGTAAACATATTCATATAACCGCCGGACAGATAAAAACCACCCATGGCTGCAAGAGCGCCGCTGATGATCAGGGCAATATACTGTACTTTACGGGAATTGATTCCAACAGATTCCGCTGCATCTTTATTCTCTCCCACTGACCGTATGGAAAGACCCAGAGGCGTTTTATACAAGAATAAATGCATCACCAGAACCGCCAGAAGGGATAACCAGGTAAGCACGTTCTGTCCAGACAGGATCTGTCCGATAAAGGGAATCTTGTCAATGAGAGGAATGGTAATGTTCGGTGCAGAAACACTTCTTACAGAAGAAGAAACGCCACGGTCACCGGAGTATGCCAAAAGCAGCAACACCGTACCGCCTGTAGCTGTAAGGTTAATGGCAATCGCTGCCAGAATCTCGTCTGTTTTCAGATTCAGGACAAAAAATGCCAGAATTGCTCCGATCAAACCTCCCACAAGAATGGTCAGCAATAAACCAATCCATGCACTATGGGTGAGGGAAGAAAAAATAACGCCAAACAAAGCGGAAAACAGCATAATTCCTTCCAGGGCCATATTGGTAATTCCTGATTTTGCAGCAATGGAAGCTGCCAGGGTTGCAAACAGAATCGGAGTGGCTGACCTTAAAATGGTGCCAAAAAAATCCGGGGATAAAATCGCTTTCCACATATTAAGCCGCCTCCTCTTCTTTTAATGCTGCCTTCGCTTCTTTGGCAATGAGTTTGTGTTTGTACCTGCTCAGGAACTGTTCTGCAACCACAAGCAGGATGATGATGCCCTGGGTGATCTGGACGATTTCCAGTGTAACATCCGTTCTTCTGGCCATAATGGAAGCACCGGTTCTTAAGTAGGCAAGGAATAATGCGGCAAATGGTGTATA
>JAETTS010000931.1 GCA_021769025.1 Enterocloster bolteae | reverse complement strand
GCCTGTTCCGCAACCTTCTCCTGTGACATGCTGATCTCATTCCTCCGGTCACGGATACGGTTGCCCAATTCAATCAAGTCCTGCGACCCTGCACGATTGCCCAATATGCACCTCCTCCCTGGTCTGAATCTTCTCCCGGAACTTTGCGTCATCGTGTCGTAAAGTGTGCGGCCCGCCTTTACATCCGCCATTCCGTCAAGCCCTGTCCCCGGCTTTGCGACACCGTGTCGTAAAGTTGGACAACAAAAAACAGCCATGTATCAAGCTGTTTTTACGGATTGTTATTCAATTTATGCCTGTATTGCCTGTCCTTTCTGTTTCATACGCCGCTCACGCCCTACAAGGCTTCCCGGCCAATTTTTTCACTGTCCATCTGACCACTGCCACAGCCGCTTTTACCAGATATACTGCGGCCACCAGCAACCTCCAGACAAGAACAATCCCTCCGATCACGCCGCCCACAAGGACATTAATAAACAGGATGCCCACCGTGCCGCCAATGTCATAGCCTTTCGGGATAATCCAGAAAAACATCCTATGTATGCCAAATGGAATGCCCATGAACCACCATAGGTTCAAATAATTGCACTCCCCATTCTCCATGCACAGCGGACAGAACAATGCCGCCAAAAACAATGCTGATATAACCGGGATTATCACTTTCTTTACAAAATTCACTTATTTTCATACCTTCCTCCAATCTGTATCTGCATCCAGTATATCACGTCTGATAAGCCGAAACAATTTTATTACCAACATTCACTATATTTCTCACCCACTCCCATACAGATCGTGGTTTACCTCCGCCGTATAATAATTACTTATGGTGAGCGGGGCATTATACAGCGTTGTCAGAAGATATGCCTTGATATTGCCTACCTTCGTCGTATTTGCGCCCAGGCAGGCCAGGATATACTCAATATGCCCATGCTCCAGCTTCATAAAACGGTTCTTGACAACCGCCACCGGCTTTTCCACTCCCGCAATCCGCACTGTGCCATTGTCCGGCATCATCATCACTTCCACCATCAGCTCAACAAGCTCATCCACGT
>JAETTS010000044.1 GCA_021769025.1 Enterocloster bolteae | reverse complement strand
TCTTGTGGGTGGACTTGGTAGCAACCCCCTGGCGCTGTGCATACTTTTCCAGGACGTAGGCGATCTGCCCTGAGGTAATCCGGCTTCCGTCCCTCATGAAAATATAGTCCCCGTCCCTGTCCAGCTTCTGTAAAAGATTGACTGCCTTTGGAACCAGAACCACAAATCGGTCGCGGTTTGTCTTGGTGTGCTCCACAATGTCATATTGGTTTGCATCCTGGTTTCTAACTTCTTCACGCACGACGAGAATGAATCACAATCGGAGAATAACAAATTACAATCCAGACAATAACGAATTACAAGTGAACAAAAACAAACTACGTTGCACTCCTATTTTTAAGTTAGTACTTGACATAACCAAGTAGTAGGTATAATATAAAACCATAGGAAACCTAATCATGAAACCTGTTTTCCAGAAGAATGTTTCATGATAAAGGTCTGTAGAGGAAGCGATCAAATGAATGCACAGTTTAAAAAAGGGGTTTTGGAATTAATTGTGTTGGAATCTGTAAGGCAGCGGGATATGTATGGGTATGAACTGGTGGAAGAGGTATCCAAGGTGGTAGATGTAAATGAGGGAACCATATACCCGCTTTTAAAAAGATTGACGAATGAACATTATTTCGAGACGTATCTTCGGGAATCTACGGAAGGACCTCCCAGGAAGTATTATCATTTGACAGCGGCAGGGGTTTTATATCGGGATGGTTTGGAGAAAGAATGGAAGGAACTGTCCGAGAAAGTTGGGCAATTTTTGGAGAGTTGTAGACGAAAGGTGGATAATTAAGTCAGAAAGGGAAAGGAATGTATATGGATAAGAAAACATTCTTGTTGAACCTTCAGCACGCACTCTCTGTGCTGGAGGAAAAAGAATTGGAAGATATCATCAGTGAATATGAACAGCATATTGATTTGAAAGTAGAGAATGGTTTGACAGAAGAGGAGGCTATCGCCGATTTTGGAGCGATTTCGGAATTGACAGCAGAGATTCTGGAAGCATACCATGTGAGAGCAGATTATGGGACACATGCTTTTGGAAGGAGAGGGAAAAGGAATGGGGGATACGGGAAGGCTTCCCCAGGGATTTCCGGTGGATTGAAAAAGGAGAAACTATTTTCAGAAATATGGAGAAACATGAAAGATTGGGCAATCAGGGTAGGAAAGGCGGCCGGAAGGTGTGTCACCGTGGTCTGGACAGAGGCGAAGCAGGCTGTTGCATGGGGAAAAAAGCAGATAAGTCGTCCGTTTCGTTGGCTTTGGGAAGTATGGAATAAAAGCAGAAGGCAGAAGACAGGAGAAAGGTTGATAGCGACAGCAGAAGCGGTGCAGGGAAGCGAAGTAGAACACAAAACGTCGGGATATTATCCAAAGAGAAAAGGAATCCGGAGGAAGGTTTTTATGGAGAAAAGGGGATATAATACAAATCTGCAAGATGGAGAACTGTGTGGTTCTGGATCAGGGGAAGGAATCTTACATATGGCAGGGAGAGGAATCAGCAGATTGTTTCATGGATGTATTCGTGTAGCTATATGGTGCATCCGCCTTGGATGGAATGTGTGCTGTGTAGGAATTTCACTCATAATCTCATTTTTTGGCTTGTTTTGTCTGTATGGATTGGGGATTCTAATTGTGCTGCTGGTTCAGAATTACCCATTTTTGGGAATAACCGTCGGATGTTTGGGATTGGTGCTTTGTACATTTTCTTTAGCTGCATTTATGTTTAACTTGAGATGGGTTCCAGATAGACGGAAAGGCTCCAAAAGGGAGGAGGAAAACTGGAAAAGCCATAGAGAAGAGTGGATCAGGAGAGACGCAATCAGAGAAGGTGTGTCTGAAAGAAAGGCAGAGAAAGAGAACGCTGAAGGAACAAAAAAGCTTCTGATAGAGCTAATTCAGGAAGGTGCATATGAAATAGAGCAGAATGTGGATATGGAGGTAGAACAGCATGTGTAATGTGCAGAAGGCATTAATCGGAGTCTTTTTAACAGGAGTGTTATTGGCAGGCCTGGGTACAGGAATAGCATTGGGAGAGTTTTCATCTTTGAGTTATGGAGGCAAAGTGATAATTGGAGAGGAAGATCTGGTGACCAAAGAGATGGACTTTGAGATGCCAATGGATGGTAAAACGGTGATTTTGGCATATCAGGGCTATCAGGACAACTGGAAAGGGAATTTGATTGAAGACCCGGCTGTACCTGAAGGTATTATCCGATTTCAGGTAACATACAATGAAAAGGTGGTGGATCCCTATCTATACTATAATGAATATGAGCTGGAAGCGTTGACAGAAGAACGGCAGGAGGCATCGGAAGCAACACCTGGAGAATCTTTGGAAGCAGAATCAAGAGAGCCTGCAGAAGCAGTATCCGGAGAAGTACCAGGAAAGTCCACAGAAGCAGCAGAAGAAATATCGGGAGAGTCCACAGAAGTAGAAGAAGAAATATCGGGAGAGTCCACAGAAGTAGAAGAAGAAATATCGGGAGAGTCCACAGAAGTAGAAGAAGAAACATCGAAAGAGTCGTCAGAAGCAGCAGAAGAGCCCGCAGGGGCAGCACCAGAAGCAGAATTCGGAGAGTCTGTAAAAGCAGCAGCAGAAGAACCTGAAAAGGAGAGCCGGGAAGGGGCAGACGGGACAGACGGGACAGACAATGAGAACTATGAAAGCCAGGAGCCGGCATATGCCGGAGAACTATATTTGGTGATGAACTATAAAAGAGATGAGTTCCAGTTTTTTATGGAAAATAAAGATAAGGTTTTGGAGGATTTAAAGAATAAGTCCCTATCCAGTTACGAGATTCCATATATAACCGAAGTCATAGTTCGGGTAAACCCTGAGACGAAAGATTATGTAAAAGATACCTTGTTTGTATCTTGGAATTGATGGGATTAGCTGGGCAGCCTGCATTTAGCTGGACAGGAATTTTAGCTGGACAGGAATGCAGGCTGCCTGCTTCATTTAAAAGAATAGATGTTCAATCAAGATCTTAAGTCCCATCAGGATGAGAATTAGTCCTCCAGCCAATTCTGCTTTGGACTTATATTTCATTCCGAATATGGTTCCTACCTTCACACCTACAATGGATAGGGCAAATGTGATGATACCAATAAAGGAAACAGCGTAAGCGATTTGTACTTTCAGAAATGCAAAGGTAACGCCGACAGCCAGCGCATCTATGCTGGTGGCAACAGCCAGAATGACCATATCGGAAAAGGCCACGGAAGGATCCAGGCATTCCTCCTCTTTTCCGAAAGACTCTTTTATCATGCTGCCTCCAATAAGTGCCAAAAGAAGAAAGGCAATCCAATGGTCATAGGCTGTGATGGTATTCTGAAAACGGGAGCCTAAAAGATAGCCTAGCAGTGGCATCAATGCCTGGAAGCCGCCGAAGTACAATCCTATGATGAAGGCATTTTTTCCGTTCATCTTCTGCATGGACAATCCCTTGCAGATGGAGACAGCAAAGGCGTCCATAGACAGACCTACCGCTATAAGAAACAATTCGATCAATGACATACGAATCCCTCCTGGTTTCTGTCAGCCTTCCAAAGGCTTAATTTTTTGAGTATAGATTCTTTTCAATAAAACGCTGCTTAACGTCAGTGACATGATCTCTGCCAGAGGAATGGCGAACCATACAGCACCCAGGCCAAAAGCTTCGGCAAAAAAGTAAGCCAGCGGAAGGATGCATACCAGCTGCCTTGCAACTGACACAATCAGAGAATACATACCATTTCCCAAAGCCTGAAACACAGAGCCGACAATGATGCAGAATCCGGCAAACAAAAAACTTAGGCTGATAATCCGAAGAGCAGGGATACCGACTTCTAACATATGATCTGACGCATTAAATAATTCCAACAGCTGTCCTGGAAATACCTGGAAGATGGCAAGCCCTACCAGCATGATGGAGACAGCGGTGGCAATGCTTAACTTCATAGTATCCATGATTCGTTTTTTCTGCTGGGCCCCATAGTTGTAGGCAATAATCGGAATCATACCATTATTTAATCCAAATACAGGCATAAACACAAAACTTTGCAGCTTAAAATATACACCAAAGACAGAGACGGCGGTTTCCGAGAAAAGGATCAAGATCTTGTTCATTCCAAATGTCATGACAGAAGAGATGGACTGCATAATAATGGAAGGAACGCCTACCTGATAAATGGTACGGATAATTGCTGTCCGGGGACGGAACCCGTTTATATGCATGCGCACATCTGGATTTTTCCGGATATTGAAGTAAAAAGCCAGGAACATGGCTACGATCTGTCCGAAGACTGTGGCTGCGGCTGCGCCTCGGATGCCCATCTTTGGTGCGCCAAACAGGCCAAAGATCAGGATTGGATCCAGGATGATATTGATGATAGCTCCGCTTCCCTGAGTGATCATGCTGTAGAAGGTACGGCCAGTGGACTGCAGGATGCGCTCATTCATCATTTCCAGGAAGATTCCAAAGGAAAAGATGCAGCAGATGGACAGGTATTGGGTACCCAACTCTATGATAGCAGTATTGGAAGTTTGGCTGCTGAAAAAAAGATGGGCACCAAACAGGCCGAACAGACAGAATGCCAGATAGCTGAGCATTGCCAGAAAGATACCGTTTTCGGCGCTTTGGTCTGCAGCCTTTTGGTTCCGTTCGCCAAGGGAGCGGGACAGCAGTGCATTGACTCCAACACAAGTTCCGGCAGACACGGCGATCATCAGGTTTTGCAGAGGAAAGGCAAGGGAAACTGCAGTCAGGGCTTCCTCACCGATCTGTGCTACGAAAATACTGTCGATGATATTATACATGGCCTGCACTAGCATAGAGATGATCATGGGAAGGGACATGGAAAAAAGTAATTGGTTTACTGGCATGGTTCCCATTTTATTTTGTGAAGCGGTGGCTTGTTGAGACATGTAATTCCTCCTTTGAAAGCAAGATAAGTAAAAATAGTATCTTACCTATTCTAGGTGTTGCTGGAAAAAAAGTCAAGTATTAAGAAAATTTGGTATTGCAAAGGAAAACAGATTGTGCTATTATAAAGCATATTTTTTTAATGGCTGTGAAGGAGACTCTTGCCAGGGAGCTTGACAGGAAGAGGGCGTCACCGACTGAGAGCGCCGTCATGAGGGAAATGGCGAAGGGAACACTCCGGAGCCGGTATGCTGAACCCGGTACGGTGCTTTTTGTCAGTGAAGCTGCAACGTCAGTAGGCATATCCGTCTGGCACACGTTACGTGCGAAGAGAGGAGATATTGCTTTTTCATCTCAATGCGGGTGGTACCGCGGGAATTGCTTTATGACTAAGATCCCGTCCCGGAATATGTAACAGTATTCCGGGACTTTTTGTATGGAGAAATCCGTATTCCGGAATACAGGAGCGTGTAACACGCAGGTGACTTTAAGATTCTAGGAGGATGCGGCATGGAATTTATGGATGGAGTAAAAAAGAAGGATGTTGTTGAGATTCAGGAACTTTTAGACGGCGGATGCACAGGAAAGACAGTGACACTTCGCGGGGCAGTGCATACCATTCGGGACATGGGTGAAGTGGCATTCATTATCCTGAGGAAGGCCGGAGGGCTGGTACAGTGTGTGTATGAGGAAGGGGCCTGTTCCTTCCCTTTAAAGGAATTGAAGGAAGAATCCGCAGTGGAAGTAGTCGGGACTGTAAATTCGGAGGAGCGGTCGCCCCTTGGAGTTGAGATTCGTTTAAGAGAAATCCGTGTACTGTCACAGCCGGCGGAGGTACTTCCTATTGCAGTCAGCAAGTTTAAAATGAATGCGTCGTTGGAAGCAAAACTGGCTGTGCGTCCTATTTCCCTGCGAAATGTCCGGGAGAGGGCAAAGTTTAAGATTCAGGAGGGAATCGTAAAAGGGTTCCGTGATTTTCTGTCAGGACAGGGGTTTACAGAGATCCATACACCTAAGATCGTGGCCAGAGGGGCGGAAGGTGGATCCAATGTCTTTAAGCTGGATTATTTCAACAAAAAGGCAGAATTGGGGCAAAGCCCTCAGTTTTATAAACAGACTATGGTGGGGATCTACGACAGAGTCTTTGAGACGGCCCCTGTGTTTCGGGCGGAGAAGCACAATACCACCAGACATTTAAACGAATATATCAGCCTGGATTTTGAGATGGGCTACATTGATGGATTCCAGGATGTCATGGCTATGGAGACAGGATTTCTGCAGTATACAATGAAGTTTTTGGAGAAGGAATATAAACGGGAACTGGATATGCTGGAAGTGATTCTGCCAAATGTTGACAAAATCCCAGCTGTCCGCTTCGACAAGGCCAAGGAGCTGGCGGCGGAGAAATATAACAGGAAGATCAAGAACCCTTATGATTTGGAGCCGGAGGAAGAGATTCTGATTGGACGGTATTTTAAGGAAGAATATGACAGTGACTTTGTGTTTGTAACCCACTATCCTGCGAAAAAACGTCCGTTTTATGCTATGGATGACCCGGAGGACCCCAGATTTACCTTAAGTTTTGACCTGCTGTTTCGGGGGCTGGAGATCACAACAGGAGGGCAGAGAATCCACGACTATCATGAGATACTGAAAAAGATGGAGAGGCGGGGAATGGATCCAGCGGATATCCAGTCTTATCTTATGATCTTTAAGTATGGGATGCCGCCTCACGGTGGCTTGGGAATCGGCCTTGAGAGGCTGACCATGCGGCTTTTAAATGAACAGAACGTAAGGGAGACCTCCCTGTTTCCAAGGGATGTGACCAGGCTGGAGCCGTAAAGCTGATGTGTTGGGCAACTGGAAAGATCCAGAGCCAGAACATGGGCATACAGATTCCGCCCGGAACGAATCAACAGATAACCAGGAGGAGATGGAAGATGGCAAAGCTAATCAGTGATGAAGTCATAGACTATGTAGGCATTCTTGCGAAATTGGAACTTTCAGAAGAAGAAAAGGAAGAGGCCAAGAAGGATATGGGACGGATGTTAGATTATATCGATATGTTGAACGAATTGGATACCAGCGGTGTAGAACCTATGTCCCATGTGTTTGCTATAAACAATGTATTCCGCGAGGATGTGGTAACCAATGGGGATGATAAGGACAACATGTTAAGAAATGCTCCGGAACGTAAGGATGACGCATATAAGGTTCCAAAGACTGTGGATTAGAAAAGGCTGTGGAAGTAAGGGTAGATGGAATGGTTGTATAAAACGAAGCAGAGGAACATAAAGGAGGATTGACGATATGGGCCTATTGGATTTGACTGCCGTAGAGTTGGGCAGGAAGATAAAAGCCGGAGATGTCACGGCTGTGGAAGCAGCCAAAGCATCCTTGGAGCAGATGAGAAAGTATGAGGACATTATTCATGCTTATGTGACCATAGAGGAAGACCGCACGCTGCAGCAGGCAGAAAACGTACAGAAACAGATAGAGGAAGGAACGCTGATAGGGCCCCTTGCTGGTGTGCCGGTTGCCATAAAAGACAATCTCTGTACCCAGGGGATGTTAACTACCTGCAGTTCCAGAATATTGTATAATTTTGTTCCTTCCTATACGGCGGAAGCTGTGATAAATCTGGAGAAAGCAGGTGCGGTGATCCTGGGTAAAACCAATATGGATGAGTTTGCCATGGGAAGTACCACAGAGCTTTCGGCGTACGGGATCACCAGGAATCCGTGGAACACAGATCATGTGCCGGGAGGATCTTCCGGCGGCTCCTGTGCGGCGGTAGCGGCCGGCGAGTGTTTCTATGCCCTTGGGTCGGATACTGGCGGATCCATCCGCCAGCCCAGCTCCTTCTGCGGTGTCACAGGGCTGAAGCCGACTTATGGAACCGTATCCCGGTATGGGCTGGTTGCCTATGGTTCATCCCTGGATCAGATCGGGCCGGTGGCAAAGGATGTGACAGACTGTGCTACTATATTGGAGATTATCGCTTCCTATGATAAGAAGGACAGTACTTCCATATCAAGGGCAGACTGCGATTTTACTTCTGCTTTGACAGATGATGTAAAGGGGATGCGGATCGGAATTCCCAGAGACTATATGGGAGAGGGGCTGGACGCGGAGGTAAAAGACGCTGTTTTGCAGGCAGCAAAGGTTTTTAAGGAGAAGGGAGCCGTGGTGGAGGAATTTGACTTAAGTCTGATAGAATATGCGATCCCGGCTTACTATGTGATTGCGTCTGCAGAAGCCAGTTCCAACTTGTCTCGGTTTGACGGTGTAAAGTATGGGTTTCGGGCTAAAGACTACGATGGACTCCATCATATGTATAAAAAAAGCCGTTCCCAGGGCTTTGGACCAGAGGTTAAACGAAGAATTATGCTGGGCTCTTTTGTGTTAAGCTCTGGTTACTATGATGCATACTATTTGAAGGCTCTGCGGACAAAGGCATTGATTAAGAAGGCATTCGACAAGGCTTTTGAAACCTATGATGTGATCCTGGGGCCTGTCGCTCCTTCTACAGCCCCCAAACTGGGAGAATCCTTAAGGGATCCTTTAAAAATGTATCTGGGGGATATCTATACGATCTCCGTGAACCTGGCCGGCCTTCCGGGCATGACAGTGCCTTGCGGGAAGGACTCCAAGGGATTGCCCATAGGCCTTCAGTTAATCGGCGACTGTTTTAAAGAAAAAAACATTATCCGGGCAGGCTACGCATTTGAACAGACCCGAACGTATGAGGGGCCGGATATGAAAATGACAAGGAGGGAGAGTAGATGAGCAGACAGTATGAGACAGTAATCGGACTTGAGGTTCATGTTGAGTTGGCCACCAAAACCAAAATTTTCTGTGGCTGTTCCACAGAGTTTGGCGGGAAGCCCAACTCTCATACCTGTCCGGTGTGTACAGGCATGCCAGGATCCCTCCCGGTCTTGAATAAGCAGGTGGTAGAGTATGCTCTGGCAGTGGGTCTGGCTACCAATTGCAACATCCATCAGTACTGCAAATTTGACCGTAAAAACTATTTTTATCCGGATAATCCACAGAATTATCAGATTTCTCAGCTATACCTGCCGATCTGCCATGACGGATGGGTGGAGATCGAGACTCCTGCAGGGAAGAAGAAGATAGGAATCCATGAGATTCATATGGAAGAGGATGCAGGAAAGCTGATTCATGATGAATGGGAAGATTGCACTCTGGTTGATTACAACCGAAGCGGTGTTCCCCTTATCGAGATCGTATCGGAACCGGATATGAGAAATGCTGACGAAGTCATTGCCTATCTGGAAAAGCTGCGGCTGATCATCCAGTATTTGGGGGCATCTGATTGCAAGCTTCAGGAAGGCTCTATGCGTGCAGATGTGAACCTGTCCGTTCGTCAGGTTGGGGCGGGGGAATTTGGAACCAGGACGGAGATGAAAAACATCAACTCATTCAAGGCCATTGTCAGAGCCATTGAAGGAGAGAGAAAGAGACAGATTGAGATCTTGGAAGAGGGGGGAACGGTGACACAGGAGACCAGACGTTGGGATGACAACAAAGAAAGTTCCCGCGCGATGCGGTCCAAAGAGGATGCCCAGGATTATCGGTATTTTCCGGATCCGGACTTGGCTCCAGTGGTGATAAGTGACCAGTGGCTTCAGGAGATTCGTGACCGCCAGCCGGAACTTCGGACGGAGAAAATGGCACGCTATCAACGGGAATTTCAGATTCCCCAGTATGATGCAGAGATTTTGACTGGATCCAAACATATGGCGGATGTATTTGAAGCCACAGTGGAATTGTGCAATAAGCCTAAAGAGGTATCCAACTGGCTGATGACAGAAGCCATGCGGCTGTTGAAAGAACATGAGCAGGATCCGGAAGAACTTGCATTTTCCCCAGGCCATCTGGCGAAACTGATTCAGATGGTAGATGCCGGAGTGATCAACCGTACGGTAGCCAAAACCGTGTTTGAGGAGATCTTCGCCCGGGATGTGGATCCGGATGTATATGTGGAGGAGAAAAAGCTAAAGGTAGTGAACGATGAGGGGGCTTTGAGAAAAGCAGTTGAGGCAGTGATCGAGGCCAATCCCCAGTCTGTGGAGGATTATCGCAATGGAAAGCAGAAGGCTATGGGGTTTTTGGTGGGTCAAACCATGCGCGCTATGAAGGGGAAGGCAGATCCGGGATTGGTAAATCGGATTGTGAAGGAGCTTCTGGAAGACAGGGAATAAAGAGAGCCGCTTATAGTATAAAGAAAGATTTTCGTGTGACAGAAAAAGAGAAACAAAAAAGAACCGGGAAATCGTTGGATATTTCCCGGTTCTTGACAATATGCATATCTCATTACAACTGTTACTATGGTTCCTTTACCAGAAATACTTCTGCTTCCTGCAGGCCATGTGCCACAGCTTCCTCATGAGAAGCATAGTAGATATCGATACGATTGCCGACTACGCTGCTTCCTTTGTCCTCCACGGTATAAACGATGTCATTTATGATTACCTTGGTGTTCAGAGGAAGAAGGGTTAAATCAGCGGATATGGTGTGATTGGCCTGGGGAACGGTTCCGCTGAAGGTAAGGTTCTCCCCGGCAGAGCAAAGTTCACAGGTACAATAACCGCTGGTAGCAAAGATTCCCAGAGACTCTCCTTTTTCTGCTATCTCTTTTTCAGGGGCAGTCACATAAGAACCTGGACCTCCTGGGCCACCAGAGTTTCCCGGACCGTAAGGCTTCACGCCGGACGGGCTGCCCGTGGTTCCAGGGCTGCTAGAACTTACACCCGACGACTTGTTGACAGCACCAGGGCCGGATGACTGACCAGGAGTCAAAATGTTGGAGGACGAATTCATGCTGCCGGATAACACCATTGAAGCTCCTCCAGGAGTGTCGGAAGTACTTCCAGGGCCAACCGGTTGGGTTCCCTTGGGTTCCACAACGGAAACCTTATTATAAGAAATCGTCTCTGCCAATTGGGTTTTTCCTTGTTCGGAAACAGCATAAGCAGTAATAGAGAATGCATTTCCCTCAAGAGTATTCCAATCAACCGGGCAGGTAAAGCCATGGTATCCATCACCGATGGAAGTCTGCAGGTCATCACGATAGAAGTCAGCTTTTGTTGTCAATGTCACAATCTCATTCTCAGAGCCGGCTGGATAAATATGTAACTCTACATTCAGAATATGGTTATAATCCTCTTTGTCCCAAACCCAACCGAAAATTGAATTTTGGTCTGCATTCTCCAGCTGCCCGGAAATAGTCTCAGCCGAAGCAGGGAAAGCAAATGCAGTTCCCAATAACGACGCAGCGGCAATTGCCAGAAGCTTTTTTGAACTAAACATACAGTACCTCACAAATATTTTATCCAAACAAAAACTTGTCAATTACAATTATATTACAAAACTGTTAAATGTCAAGAGAAATTACATTTATAAGGTAATTTGCGGCATTTTTTTGAATTTGTTATGGAAATAATACCCAAAGTTTGGTATGATATCTACATAAATTTGGAATATTTGTGCATAATGATCAGAAGATTTTATAGATGCACAGATAAGAAAAGAAAGGAGCGGATGCAGAATGTCCCAGGTTATAAAACTGGCTTTAGGAGGGTTAAAACCCCTCAGGAAGATCAATCCTATGTTGATGTCCTACAATGTTGAATTTGCAGAGGTTACAGGAGGAACCTTCTGGAAAGCTTATACGCCAGGTCAGATTGCTGGAACAGAGGAATTCCATGTAGAACCCAGTTCAGAGGGAATTGCAGCGATGTACAAGGATTTGATGCAGGTATATCCTCCCATAGATCTGTATAATGAGAAGCTGCGCCACTTGGCCAGGGAATTGGGGCCGGTGTGGGTTCGGGTTTCAGGAACATGGGCTACAAAGACGTATTATGATTTTGATGGAACCACAGGCGGACAGGCCCCGGAAGGATATCTGAACGTGCTGACCAAAGATCAATGGATCGGAGTTTTGGATTTTGTCA
>JAETTS010000930.1 GCA_021769025.1 Enterocloster bolteae | reverse complement strand
CCGGAGCCCACGGAGACAGGAGCCTTGTCTTGTGTGATAGATGGAGACCATGTGGTGATTCAGGGCAATGTGGCAGGAGAGCGGTCGAATCCAGCGTATTATGACAATTATCTCTACCTGTTTGAACTTAAGGCTTACGAGGATGGGATTGGAGGCAGAACCGATTACGCGGCATGGATCAACCGGGGAGATCCGGTCTCTTTTACCTTGCCGCTGGAAGCAGGAACCAACAAGAGCAAGCTGTATTCCAGCTTCGTGTTGGCGGTTTTTGACGGCTCGTCCTATCATGCCATATCCAACATGGCCTATGTGTCAAACCCTGAAGTTTTAGCCAGGAATCAGAGCTCCTATCAGGAGCCCCATTCCAAGAAGGGGCTGTACCTGGATGGAGATATGTTGGTTGATGCCATGATCTTAGGAGTGGATAATACGTCTGTCAGTATGACATTTGATCAGTTGATCGGCCAGGGGATCGATTACACCTACAATGGAAAAGTCTACCATTTCAATAAGGAGATGGTTGAGTTTTACGACAGGCGGATCGGGATCTTTTCCGGAAAAGATATTTCGGTTACAGCGATTATCCTGAATGGATGGAATGATTCGGTACCGCAACTGATGCCGCCGGGAATTCAGAGAGTCGGTTCTGCAAATTACTATATGTTTAATGCTTCCACCAAGGAAGGGGCGGAGACCATAGAAGCCCTGGCCTCATTCCTGGCAGAACGCTATTCCGGGCAGGAGGGGTCAAAAGGGAAGGTTTCCAACTGGATTATCGGAAATGAGATCAACAATCAGGTTTGGAATTATGCCGGACCCAAGGAAGTGGAGGCATATGTGAGAGAGTATATCAAAGGGTTCCGCATCTTCTATACAGCCATAAAAAGTGTCAACAGCAGTGACCGCCTGTTTTTCTCCACCGACTTTTTCTGGAAAGAGACCAACCCTACACTGTTGAATTATGCCGCCAGAGACGTGATCGATATCTTTGCCCGGATGTCCAGGGAAGGCGGAGACATGGACTGGGGACTGGCGTACCATCCCTATTCGGAT
>JAETTS010000929.1 GCA_021769025.1 Enterocloster bolteae | reverse complement strand
TCGTTGGATCTTGGTGGCTCTAAAACCCCAAGAATATGAAGTCCTTTATCACCCTGAAGTATGAAACTGGCATGTGTGCACAGCCCCTCCCATCCTCTGCAATATCATAATGTTAAGTGTGTGCAGCTCCAGTGTGCAGCCTCGTAAGTGCCGGGATGTGTGAATTCTTGAGCAGCACTCTCAACAGAATCAGGCATGAGCCTTCTGTTCTTTTGTTTATGGCTCTGAATTCTGGCCTAGACGGATGGGCAAGTAGTTCTGGGAAGGAAGATTGCTGGGTGCAGCCAAAGGCATGAAGGTATGCGATTTAATTACAGAGCTGGAGGAATCTGGCTCATTTCTTCCTGTACCACATGAGAGATGAAGTCACTCTGCGCAGCCAATTGAAAAAAAAATCACAGAGAAAATGCACATAGGATGCTTGTTTTACCTAGACTAGATGATGAGCCCCGATCAGATTTAAATATCCATATATACAGAGGAACCATTGCTTTTTGGTGCAGAGATGCCCGTCCTTTTTAAACACCCAGGTCAAGATCAGGCAGATCTGGGTGTTTGGTGTGAGAACACCTCTCTTCCAGTGGAGTCCCCCTTATGACCACTAAGGTGGCCACATGATCCCAAGTTCACCACCATTCTGCTCAGCCCCATA
>JAETTS010000928.1 GCA_021769025.1 Enterocloster bolteae | reverse complement strand
AAAGCTTTCACACGCAGCTTCGTGATGATATTGAACTTTTGGACGGCGCCAGCGATGAATTTGATCAGGAGCTGGTAAGCCAGGGCCTGTTATCCCCTGTGTTTTTCGGTTCAGCCCTCACAAACTTCGGCGTGGAGACCTTTCTGGAGCACTTTTTAAAGATGACGACTTCTCCCCTTCCAAGGAAGACCCTAAGCGGAGCGGTGGATCCCTTTGACAAAGATTTCTCTGCTTTTGTATTTAAGATTCAGGCCAACATGAACAAGGCTCACAGAGACAGAATCGCTTTTATGCGGATTTGTTCCGGCAAGTTTGAGGCCGGGATGGAAGTGAATCATGTGCAGGGCGGACAGAAAATCCGCCTGACACAGCCCCAGCAGCTCATGGCAGAGAGCAGAAAGATTATCGAGGAGGCATACGCAGGGGATATCATTGGCGTATTCGATCCGGGAATCTTTTCCATCGGAGACACCCTCTGTTTCTCCAATGAAAAATTCCAGTTTGAAGGGATTCCCACCTTTGCACCGGAACACTTTGCCAGGGTTCGCCAGATGGATACCATGAAGAGAAAGCAGTTCATAAAGGGGATCAGCCAGATTGCCCAGGAGGGAGCCATCCAGATCTTCCAGGAATTTAATACCGGAATGGAGGAGATCATCGTCGGGGTGGTGGGCGTTCTGCAGTTTGAGGTGCTGACCTACCGCCTGAAGAATGAGTACAACGTGGAAGTGAAGCTGGAGCAGCTCCCATTTGAATATATCCGCTGGGTGGTGAATCCGGAAGAGGTGGATGTGGCCAGAATTCAGGGCACTTCCGATATGAAGAGAATCTGTGACTTAAAAGGCAGCCCTCTTTTGCTGTTTATCAACAGCTGGAGCGTTGGAATGGTGGAGGAGAGAAATCCAAAGCTGAAATTAAGTGAATTTGGGCGTAATTAGAATCAGGAAAGGAAGGAACAGATATGAGTAAAATTGATGTAGTCAGAGCCGCCATGGTGGAAGCCATGAAGGCAAAGGACAAAGAAAGAAAGGATTCCCTGTCCATGCTGTTATCA
>JAETTS010000927.1 GCA_021769025.1 Enterocloster bolteae | reverse complement strand
GAGTATACAATAATCGTACCATGATTGTCAACGAATTCTGATCAGAAAACATTTCCATACCGGGGATGCCAGATGGACAAGGGATTTTTCGCCCTGCCTGTATCATCCGGTTATGAACATAGGTTTTAACAATGCACAAGAACGGTGCAGATAACGCCCCCACCCCCGCCATCAGAGGATGGGGAGATATACCAACAAGATGAAAAAGGACAAAGGGAGAAGCCTTTCGTAAAAATACCAAATGGTGGGGGTGAGCGAAGAACCCTTTGACAGAAAATGCTTGATTTTCACCCTGTAGCATCATGCGGCGATACTATGGGGTGGAAACAGGTGAAGCAACAGAGATAGATCAGTGGGACAGGGAAAGTTTGACTCGTTCCAAAGCAGTACCTGTTCCTTCAAAACCTGCGGCAGGGTCTGGCATTGACCCCGTAATCAAGGAAGGGTTGTTCTCTGGCATCGGGATTTACGGCGTACTCCAGGTGCAGGACATCCTCCCATGCCCGGTTGAGAAAAGCGACTTCCCGGCGGCCATGGGTTTTTGTGAAGGTGCAGGCTCCGGCACGGAGAAGATAGCGGTCAATCTCGGGCTTTTCTATTCCGATTGCGGTAAGACTTTGGCACAGGCCTTCCAAGAAGGTGTTTGGCAGGTCTGTCCATTCTGCGGTGGTTAGGTCAAACAGCACAAAGGTATATCTGCTGTGACAGTGGACCGACAGCAGGCTTTTCCTCCCCCGCAGGTCGATGCAGTGGAGATCCCAGCAGAAACGGCGGTCTGATTCCTGCCCATAAGGCGGCGCAGGACGCCTTAAAAACCGCTCCAGCGGGATGGTCAGTCCAAGTTCCATAGCATCGATTCCCTTCGGCTTCATTTGGTTGTAGTGTAGACAAGATCCGGCGGTTTGTCAACCGGTTTTTCGGTGATGTGCCGCTGGATATTTCTGTCTTTCTGTGATATTGTTCGTGTCGCAGGGAGGTGCCCTATGGAGCGAAGTATTACTGTAAAAGAATGGTGCGAGCAGTACCTGGCGGAGAGGGAATCCGGCTGGAGCGAT
>JAETTS010000043.1 GCA_021769025.1 Enterocloster bolteae | reverse complement strand
AAAATGCGTCTGATAGGAATCGAACCTACGCACGCGGCTCCGGAGGCCACTGCTCTATCCACTGAGCTACAGACGCATCTTCTATATCATACTATAATCTGTCCAAGTGTGCAAGCAAAATTTTTGACTTTTTTCAGAACTTTTTTCTCAATCCTTTCCACAACGTTTTCTGTCTGAGTGGAAAACGTTTTCTGCAATTTCTGCAAACTCTAAAATTCTATTGCCCTACAACACCCCATGAGCTATAATATGTCCAAAAGCTTATAATATGGCAGGAGGGAAAGGGTTATGGTATTTGTTCCGGATGACAGGCTGAAAAAGAAGATGACAAAGAAGGGCAGCGTATTACGGTACATGTATAGCGTGGCAGGGGCAGGGAAGGGGCTGGTGGCCGCTGGCGCTATGCTCATTGGAATCGGCATCTTATTGGCCGTGGCATTGTACGGGGTCATAGGAGTGGAAAAAGCGGTCGTGACAGCGCTGGTGATCATTGTCCCCAGTATTTTCCTGGTAGCGTTGGGAGTCTACATGCAGGACAAAAAGGAGCGGGGCTGGGTGGAGGCCTATAAGATCACTGGCCTTGGAGAGCAGGAGATCTATCAGGCGGCTCAGGAGTTTTTACAGCCGGGAACCGTGCTCTTTTCCCTGGAAAAGGGGAAAGATACCAACAGCTTAAAGAAGATGGGATTCATCACAACGAACTATATTAAGTTTCCGGGACTTAAGCCCTGTGTATTCCGTCTTGACGATATGGTGGCATGTTTTTATACGGAGAAATATCTCTGCCAGGACGGAGGATATGACAGGGCATTGGTTGCCTATCCCCTGAACGGTGAGTGGGGATTCATGCAGGACAGCCCGCCCAAGAAGGCCAGTCTGGAGATTGTAAAAGCCATAGGAGAACGCAATCCCAAGATTATTACGGATCATCATTTTATGTACGAGGGAGTCCAGTACGATGCTGTCAGAGGGCTTGATCAGGTAATTGCCCTCCACAAACGAGTTTACGGAAGGAGTTAGAACATATGGATGTTGTAAAAATGACCGAATTAACATGCCCATCCTGTGGGGGAAAGCTGGAGGTTGACAGGCAGAATCCCAATATAGAAGAGTGCCTGGAGTGCCATACCCGATATGCTATGCAGTGGAAAGTTTCACCGGAGACTGGCAAGGAAGAGCTTCATCTCCAGGCCATACCAAAAAGGATTGAGTATGAGCCGATACAAAAGAAGGAGCCCAAAAAGACCGGTTGGGAGCCCTATGGCTGGAAGCGGGGCGTGGCTCTGGTGATTCTGTTCTTTGTGCTTATGGGAATCATGTATGGGCCTAAGATATACCGGCGGTATCAGATGGATCATGGAGGAATCGTTGCAGAGACGGAGAGTGACGCTGGAGCAGGGAGAACGCCATGAACGTATCGGATTTTAATTTTGAATTACCCCAGGAACTGATCGCTCAAGACCCGCTGGAGGACCGTTCATCGTCCCGGCTTTTGGTGCTTGACAAGACAGACGGGACATTGGAACACCGGAGATTTCCAGATATTCTTTCTTATCTGAAAGAGGGGGACTGTCTGGTGATCAATGATACCAAGGTCATCCCGGCCCGGTTGTTTGGCGTAAAGGAGGATACTCAGGCCAAGATAGAAGTACTCCTCTTAAAGAGAATAGAAGAACATGTATGGGAAACACTGGTAAAGCCAGGAAAAAAGGCAAAGCCAGGAACCGTGATCTCCTTTGGAGACGGACGTTTAAAGGGTACAGTCATGGATGTGGTGGAGGAAGGAAACCGGCTGATCCGATTTTCCTATGAGGGAATTTTTGAAGAGATCCTGGATCGGCTGGGGCAGATGCCCCTGCCTCCCTATATCACCCACCAGCTGAAGGACAAAAACCGTTACCAGACGGTCTATGCAAAACATGAAGGGTCTGCGGCGGCACCTACGGCAGGCCTTCATTTTACGAAGGAGTTGTTGGAACAGATTGAGGGCATGGGAGTCGCCATTGCCCGCGTGACCCTTCATGTGGGGCTGGGAACTTTCCGTCCGGTAAAGGTGGAGAATATACTGGATCATCATATGCACTCGGAGTTTTATATGGTGGATGAGGAAGAGGCTAAGAAGATCAACGATGCAAAGAAAAAGGGGGGCCGCATCATCTGTGTGGGAACCACCAGCTGCAGAACCATAGAATCTGCGGCGAAAGAAGACGGAACTGTAAAAGCAGGAAGCGGCTGGACAGAGATTTTTATCTATCCAGGGTATCAGTTCAAAGTTTTGGACTGCCTGATCACCAATTTCCACCTGCCTGAGTCTACCCTGGTTATGCTGGTTTCGGCCCTGGCCGGAAGAGAACATGTGTTAAACGCATATCAGGAGGCAATCAGGGAGAGATACCGGTTTTTTAGCTTTGGGGATGCCATGCTTATAATTTGACACAAAATGTTACATTTGTGAAGTAGAGGGTTTAGAGTTGCCCGGTAGGTAGAGATTACCTGCCGGGTAATTTTTTTGAAATTTTCCGAAAAAACTTTCCGTAAAACCATTGACAACGTAGGTGACAGTGTTAGAGTACGAGTACGATAAAACAAAGGAAATACCAGGAGGTGCGGGACATGACGATAAGGGAACTTAGAAAGAAACTATTCGAGATAGAGGATCAGCAAATGACGGTAGAGGAGCTTCGCCACATCCTTTTTGAGGTAGAGGATCAGGATGCAGAATTGGAACCAGATGATCTTTGGAGAATTACAAGGAGGTAGAGATTATGGATAACAAGAAAGTGATTGAGACAATCGAAAAGAAGCTGGAAGTTAAGGTTGAGAAGGTACTGGAAGTAAAGCAGGATGGCAAGGAAGTCATCGCTGATGTGAAGGTTGGAGAGACCAGCTGCCGCAAGGTAGTCCTCAAAGAGTCGAAAAACCAGTATGGTACATATTACAGATTTGTTTCTGCCAGCGAGTATGAGCTGAAGGTCGAAGCTGAACCGAAGAAAGCAGAGAAGAAGCCATCCGGAAAGCTGAGAACAAAGACAGAGCAACTTTGCGGTGCAAGAAGGCAGGAGATTATCAGTTTCGCAGAAAAGACAATCAGCCAGGTAGCAGACGGCTCTGCCCGGATCAAGGAAATTGAAGGCGCCGCACTGGAGAATACAGTTATCCGGTTCGTCCTTCTGATGAATGGTGATGACAGTCGTTTCAAAGAGGACATCGCAGTCAGCACTATCAGAGAAGCCGTTGCCGGAGCATAAATCCCATCTGCAAGAAAAAGGCGAAAATGAGACAGACAAGAAACCCAGGAGATATGCGGTCTCCTGGGTGTTTTTGTCTCACTATTGCTTGAAGATAAAAGAATGAGACAGTCCATTTTTGAAAGTGATACGCTGCACCATGCCATCCGTTACGATGATGCTGTCAATGATGCTGGTGAGAAAGTTGCGTAGGACTTCGGCATCTACTGACTGAGCCAGCCTCTTGTAATTGATGTAGTTCCGGTCGGTCAGCTTTTGACTGATGATGAACTCGCTCGCCTTCGCAATGAACATTTCATCAGAGACTGATTGTTGCCATTCGTCCGACTGCATCATGCCGATCTCGTCATTGATTTCGTCCAGCTTTTCAGTAAGAGTTGTCCGCTGGATGATGTATTCCTTCTCAGACATAGCATCCTCAGAATAGAGGTAGAGGTTGCGGAGTCTGTCTAATGCACGTTCCGTCTTTTGCTTCTCGGCTCTCAGAGAGGCAATTTCGCTGTCCTCGCCGTCTTTCGGTTTGATGTTCGCCCCCTTGCCGAATACCGCTCCCTGGACCTTCCCCGAAGCCAGAATGTCATATAAATCAAGCACTCCATCCGGTTCTATGCTGTCGATATACGAAAAGGTATTGCCAGTCAGCAGGATAGCCTGCAAGTCATCCGGAGAGGAGATGTTCTCGAAGTTTCTCTGTGCGTTCAGCATATTGAGTATGTAGTTCATGGCAAACTCCCCAACGATAGGATCAGATGTTGACTTGCCGGTACAAGTGTATGCGTTCTTACGCCGGGTAGGGCATGAGTATTTCGAGTACCGCCAGCCGTCCGCCCGTAGAGAAGCCGGGGCAGCGCCCATAGGACAGCCGCAGTTTCCGCAGAAGCACAGCCCGGAGAATATGTGAGTGTACTTTCCGGATTTGTAGTTGTTCTTCTTCTTGTTTATCCGGGAGTTGGCATCCAGCATGGTGATGACACGCTGCTTTTGCTCCCTGGTGATGATAGGTGGATGGTGTTCCTCAATCGTTATCCATTCGGACTCGTCCTTGACTTTCTGCCGGTCGCCTTCCTTCAGCACATTGTACCGATAGTCTCCACAGTAGAAGATATTGTGAAGGATGATATGGAGGGAGACCGGGTTCCATTCATTGCCGGCTCTTGTGCGGTATCCTTTGGAGTTCAGTATGCGAGACTCCCGGACCAGGGAGCGCTCCTTCTCGTAAAGGTCATGGATCAGCTGAACGATAGGCGCTTCCGTTTCGCTCGGAGTGAAGTCGTGGGTATCGTAGTCATAGTCGTAACCGTAAGGTATCCTGCCGCCGTTCCACTGACCGTTATTTGCCCTGGAAATCATGGTGGCTGTCACACGCTCGGAAGTCATGTTCCGCTCCAGCTCCGCAAAGACCAGGATGATTTTGAGCATTGCCTCGCCCATAGCGGTAGATGTGTCAAATTGCTCGTTTTTGCTGACGAATATCACGCCCAGGTCCTTCAGTTCGTTATACATGGTTGCGAAGTCCAGAAGGTTCCTGGAGATACGGTCAATCTTCCATACCAGGAGGTGAGTGAAGCCGCCTGCCCGGATTTGCGACATCATTTCCTGGAACTTCGGACGGTCAGTGTTCTTGCCGGAGTACCCGGCATCCTCGAAGATAACGCAGTCTTCAGTACCGAGCATGAGTTTTGCGTATGCCAGAAGGTCCTGCTTCTGCATCGGCAGCGAGTCCTTGTCTACTTGGTGAAGGGTAGACACCCGGACGTATATAGCCACCCTCGGATTTGTTTGCTTTAGTTTGGCATAAGCCATAGTACCACCTCCATAAAGAAACGCCCGATTTCTCAGGCGTTCTTCTCCATTGCTTTCTGTATTGCCTCCCCTATTCCGTAATAGTCGCACCATACCGGCTCCAGCTTCATAAGTGATGGGAGCGTTATTGTTTTCTGAACAGGCTTCATCTCGTCCAGTACCGAAGTTGGAAGCGTATAGAACTCCCAAAGGTCCAGGTCCAAAGGAGACTCGTCTTTTTCCATAGCCTTGTATATGCAGAAGATGTAGACATCTGATTTCCGTTGGAGGGGAGTATCCAGTTTTGGTTTCCCGGTTCCGTCCGGCATCCTGGAAGGAGCTATCTGAAAAGAAACGTGATCCGGATGCTCCGTATCCCATGACTGGACGTATGCAGCTGATTGGACCTCCAGCTTGTAACCATCCGGCGATAGCAGGCTGTATTGCTTCCATGCCGACCTGGATGTATCTGTATCTAAGTGAGCCGCCCCGATGGACGATGCCACGATGAACTCTGCCATCACAGAACGGTTGCGGCTGTCGGCAAGGTCTGAGTAAGCCCACCTCCAGTAATCGTTCATGGTGATGCTTATTGGTTTGCCGCCTACCAGGAATGGCTCGTTTCCGATGTATGTCAATATTACCGCCTCCTTTTGTAATCACTCAGCCGGACAATTTCGCAGCGTCTTCCGTAGAAGCAGATGAAGGCATGGCTGCTAACATTCCTTCGATGTAGCCAGTTGCCTTCAAGCGGAGTTCCGGAGAGAGCCGATGGAATGACTCCAGCAGCGCATCGTCTTCCGGATTGGAAATTTCCACTATGTTCTGATTTTGATGCTCCTTGCCATAGACAAGGTAGTCCAGCGATACATCAAAGTATTCAGCGAACTGCATAACTGCCTTTAGAGAAGGAGAACCCTTGCCTTTGCTCCAGTCCGTAAATGTTGAAGTTGACATCCCAAGCTGTTTCGCCAGTTGGGTAGGCTTGATGTCATGCTTGTTCATAAGCCGGTAAACACGTTCCAGTAAGTCAGACATAAAATCACCTCGTAAAATTATTTGGAAAATTCCAAAATTATATATTGACAAACTCGAATTTTCCAGTTACGATGTGTATTGTAAATTACAAAACACTACAACCAATCGTAAGGCAAAAGCATACTTGGGAAGGTTAGCAAAAAGCCATACGAAAGGCAGTTTACATTTCCATTCTACCAAAAGATTGCGGAAATGTAAATTACAAATCCGTAACGGAAGGAGGAAAGCTGAATGGGAAAAGTGTTATCGCCTTGGTGTAAGCAGGCAAAGATAGCGATGATCGAACTGGATATGACGGTTGTGGAGTTGGCTGAAAAAATCGGTAAATCCAGGGAATACACTTCCGCCGTAGTCAATGGTCGAATTTACGCCGAGCCGGTGGTAAAAGCAATCAGTGATGTGCTTAATATCCCGGAAACTGCCTGCTCGTTAAATGGTAATTAGATTATAGCAAGAAAGGCTGGTGACGAACATGGGAAAAGACTCCACGAAAGGCAATGATAATGTGTACTTTCGGGCGAGGAAAGAGGCTGCAATATACAATGAGAGGCTATTCAGTAGGGAAGGAGCCGCAGAGCTGCTTGGAATTTCCGTTTCTACCCTGGCTGATTACGAGTTGGGAAATACGAAGGTAGTTCCGGTAGATAAAGTGGTCTTGATGGCTGATCTGTATAACTGTCCGGAATTGAAGTATGGATACTGCAAGCATGAATGTCCGATTGGGAAGCAGATGCCGCTCGCAACTGAGGCGAAAGGCATTGAAGGAATTGCATTGCGGATGATACAGAAGTTCGATCCCGAAGGACTGAGCGAAATGAAGAACAGCCTGGTGGATATTGCCGCCGATGGAATAATCAGCGATGACGAGAAGCCAAAGCTGGAAGCCATTCTCCGGAAGCTGGATGATATGGCAGTTGTCATCAATGAGATGAAGCTCGTTGGCGAGAAAGCATTAAAAGGATAGGTGTTATCAATGGATGCTGCCAAAATGAAAGAAATTCTGAAAACCGAATATGGAATATGCGATGAAGCGGAGTTCAATGCGGCAGTGTCTAAGTCAGCCGGTATCAACCTGGGAATATTCACCATGCCGCTAACCGAAAGGAGTGTCAGATGTGAACAGACGAACAAAAAAGTGGCTACGGCGTAATGCCAAGATACTCGCCGTATGTGGAGGAGTAGTATACCTCACAGCCGGCGTTGCTAAGTTGGCAGCGGAGCCGCAGGAGTCGGAGGTTCCTAGAATGGTGTTTGCACAGATACCGGAAGAAACCGTTGTACCGACAGAAACACCGGAAGTTCCGGAAGAAACAGCAGAGCCGGTAGAAGCCGGATGCCATACGATTGTGATGTCGAGAGATTGGGATGCCGATGACTCATACCGCCTTGCTAAATTGGCTATGGCTGAAGCGGAAGGCGAAGATACTGAAGGAAAAGCACTTGTGGTTATGGTAGTTCTGAACCGGGTGTGGAGCGATGATTTCCCCGGAACGATTGAGGAAGTCATCATGGAAGAACATGATGGAGTCCACCAGTTCAGTGTCACGCAGGAAGATGGAAGATGGTGGAAAGTAGAGCCGGATGCCGATTGTTATGAAGCGGTCGAGATGGTGATGACTGGATGGGATGAAAGCCAGGGAGCACTGTACTTTGAAAGCAGGAGCGACTCTGTATGGCATCAAAAGAACCTGGACTTCCTATTTCAGCATGGCAGCCACTTTTTCTACAAGGACAAGGAGGAGTAGGCAATGAAAAAGATGGAGAAGTACATCGTCCGGAATTGGATATGGCTTGTGACTGGATTGATCCTCACTCGGAAGGCTATTGAGTTTGCCTATGCTGAGAGAGGATATGTAGCTTTTGGAGGAGAATGGCTTGTATTGCCGGTAATGATGATGCTGGTTCACATAGTAAGAGATGTGAGAAGCAGCCTTTTCGCAACATTTGGGGAGGAGGTCGATGCTGGTGACAGAAGAACTTCAAGGCATCATCGCAGAATGGCGAAATAAGGGCGTTCCCATATCAGACGAGGAGGCAGAGTACATCTTATGGTATTGCAACCGGAAGATGGATGTCTGCAAGACAGAGAACCGGGAGGAGTACCTGCCGCTTCTGTATGCGGATGAAGTCAAGAATTATCTTTTCCAGATGGCAGTTAATGCAACAACGATGCTCCGGAAGCTGGAGAAAGAATTAAAGGAGGAAGGCAAATGTGCAGTATGTGTCTGAGTTCACCTTGCCATCCGAGATGTCCGAACGCTCCGGAACCGGTGGCAATTTTTATGTGTTGCAAATGTGGAGAAGGAGTTTTCGAGGGTGATAAGTACCTCGATACTTCAGAAGGGCAGATTTGCGAGGACTGCCTGGATGATATGACAGCCGATGAATGGCTGGAATTGTTTGGAGAAAGCCTCGCAATAGCAGAAAAGGAGGAAATGTAGATGGCTGAGAATAAGCAGGCACCGGCGGCGCCGCAGCCTAAGAAGGTTCCGGTCGTGAACCAAGTCAAGAGCATCCTGGGAGAGGAGAATGTCAAGAAAAGGTTCCAGGAAGTGTTGGGGAAGAAAGCCCCTCAGTTTATGGCATCAATCGTCAATGTAGTAAGTGCCACACCTGCATTGAAGAAGTGTGAGCCGAACTCTATTATTGCGGCGGCGTTTGTTGCTTCATCATTTGATCTGCCGATTGACAGTAACCTGGGATTTGCTGCGCTGGTTCCGTATGATAAGAGTTTCAGAAACCCGGCTACTGGAGAATGGGATAAAGTGAAGCTGGCACAGTTTCAAATGATGTATAAAGGTTTTATCCAGCTGGCAATCAGAACTGGCGAATACGAGAAGATGAACTGTTCTGCGGTGTACCAGGACGAAATCGTAGATTACAACCCTATCACCGGGGAGTGCCAGTTTGTTACAGAGTTCAGCGCCTGCGAGCAAAGGAACAATGGAGAAACGGATAAGATTGTCGGATATTACGCATGGTTCCGGCTGAAGTCCGGCTTCACTAAGGAACTGTATATGAGCAAGAATGAGGTTCTCAATCATGCGAAGAAATACAGTCAGTCATACAGATACGATCTGAATGACAATAAGAATAGCAGCAAGTGGTCTACCGATTTCGATGCGATGGCATTAAAGACAGTGATTAAGCTGCTGTTAAGCAAGTGGGGTATCCTCTCCATAGAGATGCAGAAAGCAATCCAGGACGATCAGAAGACGTTCGATGAAGACGGAAACGAGAGTTATGGAGATAATGAACCGGATTTGGATAACGAGACGGACCCGTTTATAACGCCTGCACTGGAGGACAACCAGGGAGAGGCTGGATCGCCGGAAGATGAAGTAGAGGAAATAGATATTACGAAGTAAAGGAGGAATGTGGCACATGGAGTTGTCGGCAGAGAATTATTATAGCCAGGAAGCGAACCTGGAGTATATGTCAGTCAGCCAGTTCAAGGACTTCGCCGGAACGTATGGGAAGATGCAGTGCGAGTTCTATGGAATGGAAAAGCTGGCTGGAAGATGGGAAGATGAAGAAACCACCGCATTGCTGGTCGGAAGTTATGTGGATGCTCACTTTGAAGGAAGCATGGAGAAGTTTAAGAAGGAGCATCCTGCATTATTCAAGAAGGATGGCGGTCTGAAAGCTGATTACGTCAAGGCAGATGAAATCATTGCCCGGATAGAGCGAGATGAATATTTCATGCGGTGTATGTCCGGGCAGAAGCAGGTCATTATGACCGGCGAAATGTTTGGAACCAAGTGGAAGATAAAGATGGACTCATACCTTCCTGGATCAGCAATAGTCGATTTGAAGGTGATGGCATCCATTACAGACTTGAAGTGGGTGAGAGACCTCGGATACCTGGATTTTGTGAGGTATTGGGGATATGACGTACAAGGGGCAGTGTATCAGAAGATTGTTGAACTGAACACTGGAAAGAAACTGCCATTCTTCATAGCAGCCGCCACCAAAGAGAAAGAGCCGGATATTCGAGTGATTAAGATTGAGCAGAACTATCTCGATGAAGCACTCATTCTGGTGGAGCATAATATCCAGCGCATCCTCAGAGTAAAGAATGGAGAAGAAGCGCCGGATAAATGCGAGCTTTGCGATTGTTGCAGACACAGCCGGGTTCTGAAAGGCTATATCTCCATCAACGATCTGACTGCAAACATCTGATGTACGCAATTTAGGATGGAATGGTGGTGATAAGATGGCGTGGATAAGCGTACATGAGCAGGTTATCGGAGGGAAGCTGAGAAATCTGGCGAAGGAAATCGGCTGTTCGCAGAATGAGGCGTTGGGTATTTTGATACGGCTATGGCTGTGGGCGATTAACAATGCCGGGAAGGATGGCTGCATTGTCGGGGCAGACAAAGATGATGTGGCAGAAATCCTTAATATCGGCATCGACAGAAGATACAGTGCTGATGACGTTGTTGATGCCTTAATCGCTACAAATTGGATTGATATGGAGAACGGCTTGTATATCCATGATTGGGAAGAATGGCAGGAGCAATGGTACAAGGCAATCGAGGTCAGAGAAAGGGATGCGGCCAGGAAAAGGGAAGAAAGGAAGCGGAAGCGGATGACTAAGCAGATGGCAGAGCAAAGCGTTCCACCAGCAGAACCGCCGCCGGCGGAAGATATGGAGCATGATTTACCGACTCCGCACCTTAATATTCCACTTGAAGAAGCACCAAAACAGAAACCAGCAGAATACTCAAAAGACTTTGAAGCATTTTGGGAAGTATACCCAAGAAAAGTCGGGAAGGGAGAGGCTTATAAGAAATATAAGGCAAGGTTGAATGACGGATGGAGTGAAGCAGAACTGTTAGAAGCTGCCAAGAACTATGCCAGCAGAGTTGCCAGGGAAAGGACAGAGCAGAAGTATATCAAACACGCAAAGACATTTCTGTCGGAGAATACTCCGTTTACAGATTACCTTCCAAAGGACAGAGGCATAGAACAGCAGGCATCAGCGGATGATGTTGATGATCCATACGCAGAATGGAGGGATTAGATGGAGACAAACGAGGTTGTTGGAGAAGTAAGTCTCTGCAAAGTCTGCGGTGAACGCACTGAAAGAGAGATAGACTTTCCGATTATGGATGGGAAAGGCGGCACCAGGAAAATGAAGGTGCATTGTATGTGCCGGTGTGAAAGAGAGAGGAAGGAGGCGGAAGACCGAAGGCTTGCGTATGAGGAAGAACAGAGGCAGATTGATAATCTGAAACAGCTGAGCCTCATTGATGCAAAGTCCAGGAATGTACGCTTCTCAACCTACCAGGTGAATGAGGAAAATGCGAAGGTGTTTGGAATTGCGAAACGGTATGTGGAGAATTTCCCGGAAATGTATAGCCAGAACCAGGGAATGTTGTTTTGGGGTGATGTCGGAACCGGGAAAAGCTACACAGCCGCCGCCATAGCGAATGAGCTGATGGAAAGGCTGCATCCGGTGATTATGACATCCTTTGTGAAGCTGTTGCAGGATATGCAAGGTTTTGACAATGACGATGGTGCGTACATGAACCGTCTGAATAGGGCAAAGCTGCTGATTATAGATGACCTGGGAGCTGAAAGGGGAACCGACTTCGCATTGGAAAAGGTGTATGACATTATCGACAGCAGATACCGAAGCGGAAAGCCGGCAATCTTCACTACGAATTTGACAATGGGGCAGATGAAGGAGTGTACCGACATCCGCTATAACCGTATCTATGACAGAATTTTTGAGATGTGCTATCCGGTCAAGTTCAGTGGATTGTCCTGGAGGAAGCGTGAGGCGGCAGGACGGTATGCCAGCATGAAGAAGATACTGGAGGGTTGATTATGGCAGAGGCAATGGAACTGAAGATTTACAGTAAGGAGGACCG
>JAETTS010000926.1 GCA_021769025.1 Enterocloster bolteae | reverse complement strand
GGAGACTATAAAAGAGGAAGAGAGTACAGAGGAAAAAGAGACACAGAGACCGTCCGGAGCCAAAAAGCCTCTTGAGAGCAGCGTTGCTGAGACAACCCAGGCAGCGGAAAGTCCGGCTGCACCGGCCATGATGGAGACTACGGTATCTCCCGCGGAAATCCAGACAGATGAGTCCAGCCAGGTGAAGCGGGGGTCAGGTAACCGGTATGACAGCTCTGACGATTCGGATGATTCGGGAAGCGGCGGAGGTTCTGGAGGTTCCGGCTCCTGGGACACACCGACGGAATCTTCATCGGAAAGCCCTGCAGAGGGTCCCACAGAACCAACGACAGAAAGTACTGCTGAGTCTCCCACGGAGCCGACTCCGGAAGCGCCAGCCAAGCCAGGGGAGCACACCGTGACTTTTATGTATAACGGAACGGTTTTTGGCACTCAACAGGTGGAAGACAATGGGCATGCAACGGAACCATGGCTGAAACCGGCAGCAGCAGGGAAGTGGAATTTTACGTTTGATAATACTGCTATTACGGCTGATACTGAGATTCAATGGATAACCAATTGATAGATAATCGGGGGAGAAGGTTACTGTTTCACTCTATGCCTAATCCCCTTTTTATTTTTACCTTGAAAATACTTTTTTCTTATGTTATAATTCGTCTATAACAGTGATCGAGAGGAACCGCGGGCATGTGAGTCCGCATCTTCATTCATTTTAATCATCTAGATTTCTGGTGGGTCCACCACATATTCCGGATTTGATTGTTGTAATGATTCAGTCATGGGGAAATTTGTACGGTAAGGTGTGCTGCAGGCCGGTTTGGATAAGCGCATTTTGTACAGATTGACATATGGCAGACAGCCTAAGTTTTCTGTTTTTTGAAAACAAGAAGTTGCATGGCTGAATCGTTACGAATTCTCTGCAAGAAAGGAAACAGCCTATGACAAACAAAAGAGTTATATTCAATGCACCAGTAAAAACAGGGTCAGAAATGCCAGCCCAAGATTCCCAGGGGGAACAGGTGATGGGAGAGAAAGATGAGGTGATTCTGATTTTCA
>JAETTS010000042.1 GCA_021769025.1 Enterocloster bolteae | reverse complement strand
AAACAACTTTGTCCTGCTTAAATATGGATCCTGGCCGATGATCCCAAGTGGCACCTGGCCTACCAGATGGATGCCGTCCAGATGATACTCCCTCACCCAGAATCTGACCACATCCAACACGTAAGCCGGGCTTTCCGTTCCGTTAAAATACAATTCCAGCACCAGTTCCAACCCATTTTTATGAAGTTCACGCACCAGCTGCTTCAGTTCACGCACCGGGTTTTTGTTTCGTCCGGAACTATAGGATGCTTTTGGTGCAAAATGGTATCCATCGCCATATCCCCAATAATTGATCAATCCCGTAGGCCGTTTCTTATCTTGCCTTGCTGTCTTATCTGGCGGGGCTTGTTCTTCTTTGCCGCTTAATGCCTGTCCTGCCTTATAAGATATTCCTGCTTTGTCGTAAGCAGTCATAATCTCTCCAAACTCCGTCACCGGCATTAACTCCAGCGTAGTGATCCCCAATTCCTTCAGGTAAGGAATCTTCTCCATCACTGCACGGAACGTCCCCTTTTCACGCCCCCTGGATGAAGCATGCTTCGTCAGTCCCCTTACGTGGGCATGGTAGAGAATACAGTCTTCATAGGGAATCTGCGGCAGCACATCTCCCTCCCAGTCAAACGGCTCCTCCCACACCGGGCATCGCAGCTCTCTATAAATATTCTCCGGATCTCCCCATACCTCCCATCCAAGGATTGAACGCCCATAAGGATCCGCCGCCATCACCCCATCCAACTCAAAGCAGTATTCCAGATTTACTGGAAATACTCCGTCCGACTCCAGCGTCAGATTCCATACATCCCCATTTCTGCTGGTTTCCTTCATGGCAAATTTCTGCCATGGCTCTTTTTCCCCTTTTTCAAATAATACAAGGCTGCAAGTCTTTCCTGCCCATTCTACAGAGACATGAAGTCTTTTTCTAGTTACGGTAAGCCCCATGGGATATCTCCCATTTTCTTCTGTCACAACTCGTAAATGCTTCACTCTTACCTCCACTTATCTGTCATTCTCTTTTGCAATCTTCTCTGCCAGGTCATTCAAGTACATCCACCGCTCCATCTTCTCTTCCAGAGTCTTTTCCTGGCATTCCTTCTCCTCCATCAGTTCCTTTAATTTGATAAAATCGCTGGCTGCCTTCTCCATCTGTTCATCCAACGCCGCTATGGAATGCTCCAGCGTTTCGATCTCGCTCTCTATGACTTCCCAGTCTTTCTGTTCCTGAAAGGAAAACCGTAATTTCTTCGTGCCTCCCCAGGTTTTTTTGGAAACTTTTTTGTCCTCTTTCGGCTGTGGCAGACCTTCCTCTTTCTGCCCCTGCCTGGCTATGGCCGCTGCCTGGTAATCCGTAAATCCTCCTTCATACTGAGTTACCTTTCCTTCTCCTTCAAAGGCAAAGATCCGTCTCACCACCTGATCCAGAAAATATCGGTCATGGGATACTGCAATAACGATCCCCTGAAAGCTATCCAGATAATCTTCCAATATGGTCAGTGTCTGAATATCCAGGTCATTGGTAGGCTCATCCAAAAGCAGTACATTAGGCGCGTCCATAAGAATCTTAAGGAGATACAGCCGCCTCTTCTCTCCTCCAGACAACCGGCTGATCACCGTATACTGGACACTGGGCGGAAACAAAAAACGCTCCAGCATCTGGGAAGCACTAATGCTGCCGTCCTTAGTCTTTACATATTCTGCCACATTTCGGATATAATCAATCACCTTCAAGTTCTCGTCCATATCCTCATTTTCCTGGGAAAAATAGGCCAGCTTCACAGTTTGCCCGATCTCAATGGTTCCTCCGTCTGGCTTCTCCCACCCGGCAATCATCTTCATCAGCGTGGTTTTCCCGCTGCCGTTGGGGCCAATGATTCCGATCCGGTCATCTTTTAAAAAAGTATAAGAAAAATTATGAATCAACAGACGAGAGCCGTAGGCTTTTGTGAGATCCTGTATTTCTACTGTCGTACGGCCCAGCCTCCTGGCTATGGATTCCATCTCCACTTCTTTGTCGACTTCCGGCCCCTTCTGATCCCGCAACGCCTCATATCGGCCAATATGGGCTTTCTGTTTGGTGGAACGAGCCCTGGCTCCCCGCTGCATCCACTCCATCTCCACCTTAAGGATAGATTGCCGCTTCCTCTCCGATGCCAGCGCCATATTGAGGCGCTGCGCCTTCAGCTTCAGATAACCTTCATAATTGGTCTGATAACTGTACAGCTTTCCTTTGTCCAGTTCCACAATCCGGTTGGACACACTGTCCAGAAAATACCGGTCATGGGTCACCATAAGAATCGCTCCCCGGAACTTTCCCAGATGCTCCTCCAGCCAATCCGCCATCTGGCTGTCCAGATGGTTGGTCGGCTCATCCAACACCAAAAGGTCTGTATCCGCCATCAGCACACTGACAAGAGCCACCCGTTTTCTCTGTCCGCCGGACAGCGTCTCCACCTTCTGTAAAAGGTCATAGATTCCTACCTTTGTCAGCATAGCCTTAGCCTGGCTTTCCATATCCCACAGGTGAGGATGGCCTTCATTGTCCCGGAGAATGCTTTCCATGATCGTATCCCCTGCCACAAACCCTGGGTTCTGAGGCAGATATCGGATATCCAAATTCCGGCTGTGAGCCATTGTGCCCAGATCCAAGGTTTCCATTCCTGCCACAATCTTTAAAAGCGTGGATTTCCCTGTTCCATTTATTCCGATGAGGCCGATTTTCTCCCCTTCCTGAATGCTGAACTCCGTGTCTTCAAACAGAAGCCGTTCCGTATAGGATTTTGTTAAATGTTCAATCGTCACTAAATTCATGCTATCACCAACCCTACCCTTTTCCCATACAAGCCTGTCTTCCATCTGCATTCCAGGAAATCGTTCTCTTCATATCAGCCTTTTATTCCTTTCACAGCATCCTAAATCTACCATTTATAATGTTTGATCAATGCCTGAGTGCCCAGATCTCCCATACCCTCTTCTTCCAGTTTCCTGCACATAGACAAAACCTGTTTCAGGATATCCAGGGTCACATCCCCGGCTTCTGCCTCTTCATTGGCGATGGACATGTCTTTAATAAAATGCTTCAGGAAAAATCCTGGATTGTAATCATCATCCAGCGCCTTAGACACCACATTGTTCATCTGGGCACTTCCTGCGGCGCCAGTGGAAATCGACCCAAAACAGGACTTCAGATCCAGTCCCACATTCTTGGCGTATACAAAGGCTTCACAGGCTCCTGCCAGCGTACCTGCAATAGCAATCTGGTTACACATCTTGGTGTGCTGCCCGTTGCCAGCTTTTCCCATGTAATTAATATTCTTTCCCATCGCCTGGAAGACTGGCATACAGGCATCAAAATCCTGCTTCTCTCCTCCTACAAGAATGGTCAGTGTTCCTGCCTTCGCCCCACTGTCACCGCCGGTCACCGGCGCATCCAATGGATGGAGCCCTGCCCCCGTCCCTTCCTCGTAGATGCGGACTGCCAGTTTGGGACTGGTGGTCGTCATATCGATGATATATGCCCCTGCATCTGCATTGGCGATAATTCCGTTGTCTCCGAAGTAGACTTCTTCCACGTCCTTTGGATATCCCACAATGGTAAGCACAGCTTCCTGGCCCTTTACACACTCTGCCACAGAGTCACACCAAAGAGCCCCTTCCCCAATGACATCCTCCACCTTTGATTTTGTCCTTGTATAAATAGATACTTCATATCCTGCTTTCATCAGGTTACGTACCATGGATTTTCCCATGATCCCAACTCCGATAAATCCAACCCTTTTCATCAACACGCTCCTCACTTTCTGCGATATCCAGTCTCAAAATCCACCCGGTTCTCCATCTGTTCCTTCTGCCCGGCCAGAAACTTCTCCAGATTCCGTCCTGCAATCCTCACAATCCGCTCAAATGTTTCCTGCAGATGATACTGTCCGGAAATATGAGGCGTAATCACCATTCTGGGGGCATTCCACAGCGGATGATCCTCTGGCAGAGGCTCTGGGTCAGTCACATCCACTCCGCAACCTCCCAGATGCCCATCCTCCAAAACCCTGCACAACGCCTGGGTATCGATGGCATTGCCCCGCCCTACATTGATAAGAAATGCTCCCGGCTTCATCAGCCGCAGGCGCCTCTCATCCATAAGGCCGCAGGTAGACGGCGTGTTGGGCAACGAAAGAGATACAAAATCCGCCCTGGGCAACAACTGATCCAGATACTCGATGGTGTAAAGCTCGTCCAGATAGTCCGGCTTCGCTCCTTTCGTCCTTTTCACACCAATGGTATAACTTCCCAGTGCTTTCATCCTGGCCCCGTACTCGCCACCGATATCGCCTAGCCCAACAATCAAGGTGGTAGACCCATACACGGAAGTCACATCTCCCTGATCCCTCCATTGATGCCTTAACTGGTTTCCGTAATACTGATACAGCTTATTTTGCAGCATAAACGACATGCCAACCATATACTCTGAGATAGCAAGGCCATATGCCCCCGTAGCATTGGTTAAAATGACTCCGTCCCTTAAAATTCCAGGCTTGCAGTAGGTATCCGCTCCCGCAGAGTTTAGCTGAATCCACTGCAATCTGTCAGCCTCCTTTAACCGTTCTGGGCTGACATTGCCGATGATCATGTCTGCCTCCTGAAGCTGTTCTTTCGTCACAGAACCGGGATCCTGATACGTAAACCGGCAACCTTTTCCTATGTTTTCCAGATATCGCTTATGCCTTTCCTCCACCGGAATAACCACTAATACATTATTCATCCTGTGTTCCTTCCCCAAAATCATGTTCTTTTCACTGTTTCTTCTCAATCTCCATGATCATGTCAACCCTTCTCTGATGCCGTCCACCCTCAAACTCTGCTTCCAGCCATGTATCTGTAATCATCTTTGCCATCTCAATCCCGATCACTCTGGCTCCAAATGCCAGCACATTGGAATCGTTGTGCATTCTGGACAGTTTAGCTGTATACGGTTCACTGCACACGCAGGCTCTGATTCCCTTTACCTTTCCCGCTGCCAAGGAGATCCCCACACCGGTTCCACAAATGGCAATCCCCAGGTCTGCCTCCCCGGCCGCCACAGCCTTCCCTACCTTCTCGCCATACACAGGATAATCGCAGCTTTCTGAAGAATCTGTCCCCAGATCCAACACTTCATATCCCTTCTTCTCCAGATGCTCCTTCACCGCCTGTTTCATATCCAACGCCGTATGGTCATTTCCAATCGCAATCCTCATACTCATTTTATCGTTCCCTTCCATCTTCTATTATGGTAAGCAGCTTCTTTGTGCCAGTTCCAAGCATTCCTACTTTTTGAAGCGGGCGTAAAACTCCTGTACCCTGTCAAGCCGTGAAGTCATACCCTGCAGCAGCATATCCGCAACGGTAAATGCCACCACGGCCTCCACAACCACCACGGCCCTGGGAACAATCACCGGATCATGCCTGCCCCCGACGGAGACTGTTACATTCTCCCCGTTTCTGTCCACAGTCTGCTGAACTGCCCCGACTGAAGGGGTGGGCTTAAACCCTGCCCGCAGCACAATCTGACTGCCGTCACTGATTCCACCCAGGATTCCTCCGGCATGGTTGGTTATCTTTACCGGTTTTTTCCCTGTTTCATTCTTCTGAAACGGATCATTATTTTCAGTTCCCCGACTTCTTGCCGCTGCAAACCCATCTCCGATTTCCACACCTTTTACCGCCCCGATGGACATCACCCCATGGGCCAGCCGGGCATCCAGCTTCTCAAATACCGGCTCTCCTATCCCGGCAGGAATCCCGCTTACCACACATTCTACCACGCCGCCTGCCGAATCCTTCTGCTCCATCATCTGCTGCAGATACGCCTCCGCCTCAACTGCAGCGGCAGCATCCGGCATGCACAGCGGATTCTTTCTGATCTCCTCTTTCTCAAATCTGGAATCCTCTATGGACACAGGGCCAATGGATCTGGTGTATGCTATAACCTGAATTCCAAGGCTCTCAAGGAACTTGGCAGCCACAGCGCCTGCAGCCACACGGCCGATGGTCTCACGCCCGGATGAACGCCCGCCTCCCCGATAATCCCGAAACCCATACTTTTCATCGAAGGTATAGTCAGCATGGCCTGGCCGGTAGATCTCTTTAATCTGGCTGTAATCCCTGGATCTCTGGTCTGTATTTTGCACCAGCAAGGAAATCGGCGTGCCAGTCGTCTTTCCCTCAAATACTCCGGACAGGATCTCAGCCACATCGCCTTCCTGCCGTCTCGTAGCAAATTTGCTTTGTCCCGGCTTTCTCCTGTCCAAATACTTCTGTATATCTTCTTCCTTCAGTTCCAAGCCTGCCGGACATCCGTCTATGACAACTCCCAGGCCTTTCCCGTGGGATTCCCCCCAGGTCGTCATCGTAAGAAGTGTCCCCCATGAAGAGCCTGCCATACTGTCAGCCTCCCACTTTCACGATAGCACAGCAGTTAGGCTCATCCACAAATACCGGATTGGCGCACATCACCAACAGCCCTTTCTCATAGTCTACCCGGAAAAATGTGATGCTACCCGTTTCATGGTTGATGGATGCCACATGCTTTCCATCCGGGAAGATGGCGATATCCTTAGGATATTCACCGCTGACCGGCAGACAGCAGAGCAGCTCCAGAAGCCCGGTCTCCGGATCCCTCTCATAAACCGTAATGGTATTGTCTCCCGCATTACTGCAGAATACATGTTTCTCATCCGGTGAGAACCGTATGGCACAAGCTGCTGTCAACTGACTTATCTCTTCCCCATCCGCAGTTGGGATGGTCTGGATCTTCTCAAGCTTAGGCACCCTTGGGCCTGTCTCATAGGTATACACGTCAATCACGTTCTTCAGTTCATACATCAAGTACATATACTTTCCATCAGAACTGAAGATAAAATGTCTTGGGCCGGACTCCAGGTCACACGGAATAGTATCCACCAGAATCAGGGCATCCTTGGAATTGCTAAGCCGGTATACTTTTAGCTGATCCACTCCCACATCCGCCACCATCACATATTCTTTATCAGGCGTCATTCGAACACAGGTAACATGGGGCCGAAACATACGCTCCGCCACGCTGCCAAGACCTTTATGATAAATTCCCGCCGCTACGCTGCCTATGCTTCCGTCCGGATTCAGGTTCATGACCGTCGCCTTGCCGTCATGATACCCGGCCACGTACAGAAACTTTCTGTCCGGATCCAGGGACAGTTGACAACCTCTCATGCCGCGGATATTCGCACTGTTTAACTTGGTAATGCTTCCATTCTCATGAATTTTGTAAGATACCACGCCTTCATCCGCAATGGAATACAACATCTTCCCATCCGGCGATGCCACCAAATAAGAGGAGTTGTCAATCTCTGTCTCGCATCGTTTCTTAAAAATACCCTTCTCAACATCCACATCACAAACCGCGATCCCTTTGGCGCTTCCCGTATAGGAGTAAGAACCTATATAAGCCATATACATCTCTTTCACCTGTACAATCCTCCTGATTCTTACATAAAATAATTACTCTCGTTTATCATACCATATATTTATGAAAAAATCTATTGACAGTCATATATTTTTCTGTATAATAGGTTTTGCGTCATGTTTATTATTACTAAACTTTTTGATTATCTTCATTGTGAGTTAGTATAAGTAAACTTTTAGATTAGCATCTTAACCCTCCACAACCAGAAAGGCCGAATATGGATATCGGATCAAAACTAAAGGAACTTCGTATTTTGAAAGGATTAACACAGGAAGAGCTGGCGGACCGCGCCGAACTGTCCAAGGGATTCATCTCCCAGGTGGAGCGCAATCTCACGTCGCCTTCCATTGCTACCCTGATGGACATTCTCCAGTGTCTTGGTACCTCCACTGCGGATTTCTTTGCCGAATCCTCAGACGAGCAGATTGTCTTCGGAAAGGCAGACTATTTTGAAAAGTATGATCCGGAGTTAAAAAACGAGATTAAATGGATCATTCCCAATGCCCAGAAGAATGTGATGGAGCCTATTCTTCTCACCCTGGAGGCAGGTGGCGAGACCTATCCCGACACGCCTCACGAAGGAGAAGAATTCGGATATATCCTTCAAGGCAGCATTGCCATCCACCTTGGAAAGCAGATTTACCGGGCCAAAAAAGGGGAATCCTTCTACTTTATTCCGGATAAAAAGCATTATCTCACAAGCAAAACCGGCGCTGTCCTTCTATGGGTCAGTTCCCCGCCAAGTTTTTAATTTCAGGAGGAGTTTTATCATGGGTCAGCCACTTATTGATCTGGTCAACATCTCAAAAAGCTTCGACGGCACAATGGTATTGGATGATTTAAACCTGTCTGTAAAAGAGAACACGTTTGTCACCTTACTCGGCCCCAGCGGCTGTGGAAAGACCACCACACTGCGGATCATCGGCGGTTTCGAGCATGCAGATACCGGGAACGTCATCTTTGACGGCCAGGACATCTCAAGCCTGCCTCCCAACAAGCGCCAGCTTAACACCGTATTTCAGAAATATGCGCTGTTTACCCACATGAACATCGAGGAAAATATTGCCTTCGGCTTAAAAATCAAGAACAAGCCCAAGTCCTACATCCGCGATAAGATTACATACGCCTTAAAATTGGTGAACCTAGACGGCTATGAAAAACGAAGCGTCGATTCTCTTAGTGGCGGTCAACAGCAGAGGATCGCCATTGCCAGGGCCATCGTCAACGAGCCCAGGGTCCTTCTCTTAGACGAACCGTTGGGAGCCCTGGATCTGAAACTACGCCAGGACATGCAGTACGAGTTGATCCGGCTTAAGAATGAGTTGGGCATTACGTTTATCTATGTGACTCATGACCAGGAGGAAGCGCTTACTATGTCCGACACCATTGTGGTCATGAACCAGGGATACATCCAGCAGACCGGAACTCCGGAACAGATCTACAATGAACCGGAAAATGCATTCGTTGCTGATTTTATCGGAGAGAGCAATATCGTTCCAGGCACTATGATCCGGGATGAACTGGTAGAGATCTTCGGAGCCAGGTTCACCTGTGTGGATAAAGGCTTTGGCAGCAACCGGCCGGTAGACGTGGTGATACGTCCAGAAGATATCGATCTGGTGCGCCCGGAGGAAGGAACCCTGAAGGGTGTCTGCACCCACCTGATTTTCAAAGGTGTCCACTATGAGATGGAGGTCACTACTCCGGATGGATTTGAATGGCTGGTTCACAGCACCGATCTGTGCCCGGTGGGAACCAACGTGGGAATCCGCGTCGATCCCTTTGATATTCAGATTATGAACAAGCCGGCATCGGAAGATGAGGAGGCAGTGGGAGTCAATGAGTAAAAAATTATTATCCGGCCCGTATATTGCCTGGATGATCGGCTTCACCGTCATCCCCCTGGCCTTGATTGTATTCTATGGATTAACTGACCGTTCCGGTGCCTTTACCCTAAGCAACATCGTGGCCATCGCCACGCCGGAGCATCGAAAGGCCTTATGGCTGTCACTGGTCCTTTCCTTTTTAAGCACGGTTATCTGTCTGATCCTTGCCTATCCTCTTGCAATGATTCTCAGAAAACGCAACATGGGAAAAGGCAGCTTTATCGTATTTATTTTCATTCTGCCTATGTGGATGAACTTCCTGTTGAGAACCATGGCATGGCAGACGCTTCTGGAGAAAAACGGCGTGATCAACGGCATTTTAACCTTTTTACACCTGCCTGGCCAATCCTTGATCAACACGTGGGGAGCCATCATCTTAGGTATGGTTTACAATTTTCTTCCGTTTATGGTTCTTCCTATTTATAATGTACTCTGCAAGATAGACGACAACACCATCAACGCCGCCAAAGACTTAGGGGCCAACTTTTTCCAGGTTCTGTTTCATATCTGGTTCCCTTTAAGCGTCCCCGGCGTGATCAGCGGTATTACTATGGTTTTTGTGCCTGCCCTCACCACCTTTGTGATTTCCAATCTGTTGGGAGGTAGTAAAATTTTACTCATCGGCAATGTGATCGAGCAGGAATTCACCAGAGGCAGCAACTGGAATCTGGGCTCTGGCCTTTCTCTGGTACTGATGATCTTTATCCTGATCAGCATGGCTCTGATCGCCAAATATGACAAAAACGGGGAGGGAACCGCATTCTGATGAAAAAGACAAAAGAGAACCTGCAAGCCTTTGTGGAAAATTTTTATCTGGTTATCATCCTGATTTTCCTCTATGCGCCCATCGTCACCATGATGGTTCTTTCTTTCAACAACTCCAAGTCCCGCACCCAGTGGGGCGGCTTTACCCTAAAATGGTATCTTGAGATGTTTGAGGCTTCCACTGTCATGGATGCCCTGAGCAATACTCTGGTCATCGCCTTTGCCTCCGCCCTGATCGCAGCCGTCATCGGAACCGCTGCAGCCATTGCCATCAATAGCATGGGACGGGTTCCAAAAACCATAGTCATGGGCATAACCAACATTCCCATGTTAAATGCGGATATCGTCACAGGCATTTCCCTGATGCTGGCATTTATCGCTTTTGGGATCTCCCTGGGATTTCAGACCATTCTGATCTCCCATATCACCTTCAATATCCCTTATGTGATCTTAAGCGTGATGCCTAAGCTAAAGCAGACCAGCAAAAGTACCTATGAAGCGGCCCTGGACTTAGGCGCTTCTCCTGTTTACGCATTTTTTAAGGTGGTTTTCCCGGACATCCTTCCCGGTGTCCTCTCTGGTTTCCTCCTTGCCTTTACCATGTCCCTGGATGATTTCATCATCACCCACTTCACCAGGGGCGCTGGGATCAATACATTGTCTACCTTGATCTACAGCGAGGTACGGCGAGGCATCCGGCCATCCATGTATGCCTTGTCCAGTATCATATTTTTAGCAGTTTTGGTGCTGCTTCTCATCACCAATTTTATACCAAATTTCAAAAAGGAGAAAACATGATTATGAAAAAATACCTGACGGTTCTGGCTCTTCTCTCTCTTGGGATCCCTTCCGTTCGTGGCGGATGCGGTGGCAAGTCCTCTCCCTCTGAAGGGGCCAATGAATTGTATGTCTACAACTGGGGAGAATACATTGATGAAGAAGTGATCCAACTGTTTGAGGAGGAGACTGGCATCAAAGTCATCTATGATTTGTTTGAAACCAATGAGGAAATGTATCCTGTCATCGAGGCGGGAGGCGTAACCTACGATGTGGTCTGCCCGTCTGATTATATGATCCAGAAGATGATCGAGAACAACATGCTGGCGGAGATCAATTTTGATAATGTTCCCAATGTATCCCAGATCGCACCGGAATATATGGAACGTTCCAGGGCCTTTGACCCTGAAAATAAATACTCTGTTCCTTACTGCTGGGGTACCGTAGGTATTCTGTACAATACCAGCATGGTAGCGCCGGAGGATGTGCCTACCAAATGGTCCGATCTGTGGAATGAGAAATTCAGTGGCGAGATCCTGATGCAGGACAGTGTGCGGGATGCCTTCATGGTTGCTTTAAAGTCTTTGAACTACTCCATGAATTCTTCGGATGAAAATGAACTTAAGGAAGCCAAAGAACTTCTGATCCAGCAGAAGCCTTTGGTTCAGGCATATGTTATTGATCAGGTCCGGGATAAGATGATCGGCGGCGAGGCCGCCCTGGGGGTTATCTACTCCGGGGAAATGCTTTACATACAGGAAGAAGTGGAGAATCTTGGACTGGGCTACGATCTGGAATACATTATTCCTGAAGAAGGGACCAATGTGTGGATCGACTCCTGGGTAATCCCCTCCAATGCAAAAAATAAAGAAAATGCAGAAAAATGGATTGACTTTCTGTGTCGTCCGGAGATCGCCAAACGCAATTTTGAGTATATCACCTATCCGACCCCCAATCAGGGAGCTTTTGAGTTGCTGGATGAAGATATGCAGAACAACAAAGCTGTTTTCCCAGACTGGGATTCCCTTGAAAGAAGCGAGGTCTATCAGTATC
>JAETTS010000925.1 GCA_021769025.1 Enterocloster bolteae | reverse complement strand
TTCGGAATAAACCACATCGAACTGCCTGACAAATGCCAGCCGTTCTTCATTCAGCGTGAAATCCGCCAGCACATTTCCATTGAATTTCTCATGAACACGGTCCCCGTTTATCACGTTCATCTGCGCGGCGGCCGACTGGCGCTCTCCCTCATAAAAGTGGGTCAGATCAATCCCGTAATGTTTCAGGACATTCTCCACCGCCACTCCAAACACATCGTTTCCCTTAATGGAAACCAGCGAAACATCCTGCCCCAGCTTTTTTAAGTTAATGGCAAAATCCACTGCGTTTCCTGTGGGGTAAAAGCGGTTCAATGTGTAATAAACGTCCACGCAATTATCTCCGACTGCTACAACCTTCATCCCCTTATCCCTCTCTTCTATTCTCCCATTACCTCAATGTAATACTTACGGTTTTTGATTCCATCGAACTCTGCAAAATAAATGTCCTGTGCATGGCCGACTACCAGCTTCCCATCCTTTACAGGGAGTACGCAGTGGTTTCCCACCAGCATGGATTTAATATGCCCCGGGGAGTTTCCTCCGGTGGCTCCGTAGGATGGAAGGAAATGGGCATGAGCGTACACATCATCATAGGGAACCATGTTATCCAGCTTTCCGATCAGGTCCTTTTCCACACAGGGAAGTCCCTCATTCATGGTGATTCCCGCCGTCGTATGGGCGCTGATCACAAACACAACGCCGTCCTTCACTCCGCTGTTCTCCACTGCTTCCTTTACATCATCAGTGATTTTAATGAGCTGCTCTTCCATGTCAGCACAGACAACCTTTGTAATCAGTTCTACCTTCATCTATCTGCCCTCCATTCCAAGGAACCGCATGGCATTTTCACCGTAAAGCTTCCTTCTTGTATCATCACGCATGCTTAAGCTGTCCAAGCCGCGTTTGATTCTCACCGGACGGAACCGCGGGGCATTGGAGCCGAACATCACCTGGTCCTGGAAATTGTGGTCCAGCCAGTACTGGCCCATGTCCTGATGGAATACCTTTTCCATGAACAGTTCCGCGCTGTCCATGTACATCATGGCCGTATCGGTG
>JAETTS010000924.1 GCA_021769025.1 Enterocloster bolteae | reverse complement strand
TGATAGCTGTCCGCTGGACGGAGTTCCAGCAGATTTCTGCCTGCTACATAGATCAGAGCTGCCGCCAGAACCAACAGTGTGATACCTGTCACTGCTCCCAATGCTTTCAGTCTGCTCATGGCCTACACCTCAGCTCTCTTACGACATCAGGTCACAAGCACTGCTTCGCACCTATTGCCGCATCAAATAGTTGGAGTCTTTCCAGTTAAAAAGGTACACCTCTTTATCGCAATGAGAGCCCAGCCCATCAAATCCACCAACATACAGTGCTTTCCCATCGCGAACGACCCACTGCAACCCATGGTTCGGTTCCCACGCACATTCAGCAAACAAAGACACAGAATGGAATTCCATTGTTTCCTCATCTACATATGCTTCTACAGGTTTTATGTATGGCAGGATGTGTTTGGGGACGTCTAAATTTGTTGGATATTCTAAGCCCTCAAACTCGTATTCCATCGCAATTGGTTCTCCCTGACAGGACTCCACATCATGGAAAAAGCAGATGCTCGCCCTCAGCAACTGGTCTAATACCTGCGGTTCCAAATTCAACAATTGCGATGTACATTCCTGTGTGTATCTCGATGAAACCCCGTTCCCTACAGAGATCTTGATTGAGCACTGGAACAAGGGCCAGTACATGATCTCACATCGGCCGGCTGGTTTTGTAATGGGCTCCATACCACTTCTTCACTCCTCAAATAAATCTATAAACGCAATGGATATGCTTTCCGGACAATACAATCACGATTATAAACACTCTATCATCACATTTCAATCTTACTTGCACCATTCTAATTCATTCAATCTTTTTACTTTTGCTGTCCCCAAACGTCTCTGTTTCAACAAAGGATATGATGTAGGTCGGACAGCCGCCTATCTGGGTTATTATGGGAAAGGCATATCGTGCCGGACTCTAATGCAGATGTGGCAGCTGGACTGACTCAAATGTGGGGATTTTCCCAGCACGATCATGAAGGAAAGAAGGATGTCAAGATGAAACGAAAGCTGTTGCTGACAGCTGCCTGTCTGCTGCTCGTCCTGCTGAGCGCATGTC
>JAETTS010000923.1 GCA_021769025.1 Enterocloster bolteae | reverse complement strand
ATCTCCGTGGGAGGTATTTTAAAGGACATAGGAGGCAACATCCGTGTGGGCGGTCCTGATTTGTTTGTGACAGAAGCCTGTGAATATACCAACAGTTTCCTGTCCTTTTATCCCACTATGGAGGTTATACTGAATGTTGAGGAGGACCATCTGGACTTCTTTAAGGATATTGAGGACATACGCCATTCCTTCCGTTTGTTTGCCGAGAAGCTTCCCGCAAAAGGACTTTTGGTGGTGAACAGCGGAATCGAGAAGGTGGAGGAAATCACCAGGGGACTTAGGTGCAGGGTGGTTACCTTCGGAAAGGATCTTTCCAGTACCTACACGGCCCGTAACATAACATATGACGGGTTTGCCAGGCCATCCTATGACCTGGTAGTCCAGGGAGAGACAGTGACCCGCATCACCCTTGGCGTCACGGGAGAGCACAATGTATATAATTCCCTGGCAGCCATTGCCATCGCACTGGAGCTGGGGGTCGGATTTGACGCCATTATGTCGGGGCTGGGAAGATTTACTGGCACGGACAGACGGTTTGAGAAAAAGGGAGAGGTGGCAGGTGTTACGGTCATTGACGACTATGCCCATCACCCACAGGAGATAAAGGCAACCCTGGCGGCGGCCAGGAATTATCCCCACAGGAAGCTGTGGTGTGTGTTCCAGCCCCATACTTATACCAGAACCAGGGCGTTTCTGGACCAGTTTGCGGAAGCTCTGTCCGCTGCGGATGAAGTGGTTCTGGCTGATATTTATGCAGCCCGGGAGACAGATACCCTGGGGGTCAGCTCCCGGGATGTGGCGGACCGGATTGAGAAGCTGGGCACGAAGGCCCATTATATTCCGTCCTTTGACGAGATTGAAACATTTATTTTGGAAAATTGTATGAACGGCGATTTGTTGATAACTATGGGGGCCGGAGACATTGTAAAAGTAGGAGAAAAGCTGTTAGGACAATAGTTATCCACATTATCCACATAGTTTTCAACATTTTATGTAAAGAAACTATGTGGATTTTTTGATTAACATAAAAAAATGTCGCACGATTTAAAAAATCTTG
>JAETTS010000922.1 GCA_021769025.1 Enterocloster bolteae | reverse complement strand
CAGAATCACTTCATAGCTTTCCAGAGCCGAGGACATCATGCTCATGGATGAGCTCATTTCCACGGATATATCGCAGTTTCTCACATCCGCCAGCTGCTTTTTCCACATCTTAACCACATCCACCGTATCCATGTCCCTGTCGTCCTTCAGATACGCGTTTATGGTAGCTGAATCATCAGCACGTATTCCGCCTCCGCCGTAGCTGGTCATGTAAGATTCCAGATTGGAATCCTGAACAATAATCCCTTCGATTTCCCTGAGAATCTCATCCGCTTTTTCAGTCATAAGTCCCGGTCTGGTCTCAACAGATATCGTAATCTCGCCGGTCTCATCAGAGCCCATCAGCTCCATATCCAGTTTTGTTGCCAGGAACAGAGAAAACATCAGCAATCCTATGGAAATGAACATGACAGTCTTTTTTTTAGGCAGTATCACGCGCATCGCGCTGCGGTATGTGTCCTGAAGCCTGTAAACCGGTTTGGACAAAGGCGCCTTCTGTCTTTCCCTCGGCCTGTAAATCATATAGCACAGCGGAACTACCGTGACAGCGGATATCAGGGAAGCGGTCAGACAGAATACAATGGTAAATCCGAGAGGTTTAAACAGCTGCCCTGTCATGCCCTCAAGAAATGCCAGAGGAATAAATACCACGCAGGTGGTGGCAGTACCGCCAAGTACGGAAGCGCCCACGACCCGGGTTCCCTCCAGAGCGTTGTCCATAAATTCCACCAGACCCGCCTTTTTTTCAGAGGAAGCCGTGGCTCTGAAACAGCTCTCCAGCACTACAATCGAGTTATCCACCATCATTCCAACCCCCAGGGTCAGGGCGCTCATGGTAATTACATTGAGTGAAAATCCCATCAGATCCATAAGTATAAATGCTGCCAGAATAGACACTGGTATGGAACTGCCCACTATCAGGGAGGCTTTAATATCTCCGAAAAAAAGCCATATGATAATCATTGAGATCACAACCGCCATGATTAAGGTTTCAACAACAGACATCAGGGACTCCATAATGGAATCAGATGAGTCGTCCACCAGAATGATATTCAAATCCG
>JAETTS010000921.1 GCA_021769025.1 Enterocloster bolteae | reverse complement strand
GGAGGGGAACGAAGATGAGGACGAAAGTCCTCGTACATATGTCTTAAGCATGGATTACAGCAACATAAGTGTGACAGCAAAAAACGCCTATCAAAGTTACGTTCTGCACAGGCGGCAGTACGCAATAAGTAGACCATGCGCACAGATATATTTTTAACAGGAAAAACAGGAATGTAGAGGATCGATAAATCCCCGTTTGCTAGGGCTTTGGGAGCTGAGGCAAGCGGGGTGTTTTTGCATAAGGAAGAATGAAGGAGGATAAAGGAAGATGGGAAAGAAACTTGTATTCTGCGGCGGAGGAAACATAGCGGAGGGGATCATCTGCAGCCTGCTGAAAAGGGAAGTGTGCCAAGCTGGAGACATTATTGTAAGTGAGCTGAACCCGGATCGCTGTAAATATTTGAAAAATGAATACAGCATCACGGCAGTAACGGATGCTCAGGAAGTCATGGTGACAGCGGATATGATTGTCATTGCAGTTCTTCCCAAGATCGTGCCAGTTGTGGTGGAAACCATCAAAAATGTGGCAGCAAAGGAGACCATCATCCTTTCCATTGCAGCCGGAGTGACGATCGCTTCTTTGGAAGCAGCCCTAGGAGCGGAGAAAAAGATTGTACGTGTCATGCCCAACACACTGAGCCAGTCGGGAAACGGCCACAGCGCGGCCTGCTTAAACAGCAATATAGGGGCAGAGGAAAAGCAGTTCGTAACAAAGATTCTGAACGCCTTGGGCCAGACCATGTATTTGCCCGAATCCATGTTTAATGCATTTACAGCCTATAGCTGCTCCGGCCCCATGTGGCTGTACCAAATGGCGGATGCCCTGGTTGATGCAGGTGTATACATGGGCTTCAGCCGCAGCGATGCCAAAAATATCGTCATCAAAAATATGATGGGCGTGGCCATGGTGCTGGACGAATCGGGGGACGAGCCAAAATCCAGAGTCAGCGAAATGTGCTCTCCGGGAGGTGTTACCATTGAAGGCTACAGATCCCTACTGGAGGAAGGTTTTTCCAGCGCGGTCATGACTTCAGTAGATAAAGCAGTCAAAAAAGCAAATTC
>JAETTS010000920.1 GCA_021769025.1 Enterocloster bolteae | reverse complement strand
TATGATTACCAGTATGGTACTTGACAACGAGAACTTCCATCATGTGGAAGTGTCTAATGGAAAGATTATCAATGACGGAGAACGCACCATTGTTATGGGCTATGCAATGCCGGGATTAAAAGATAATCTGGATATTGGCAGTGAAGACTTTGATATAGAGGAATTGGATCTTCCAGACTATGTGGAATTGACAGCAGATGTGACGGATTTTGAATTGATGACTACAATGACTGTGGCGACCAATGAAGTATTCAGTGATCTGGATATGGATCCCCAGGAAAAAATGGATGAACTGTCTGATGATATGGATGAACTGTCCGACGCCATGGACGAATTGATGGACGGAACTTCTGAGCTGTATGATGGTGTGCTGGAGCTTTACGATGGTACCATAGAGCTGAAGGATGGCATGGATGAACTTGACGACGGCGCCGGAGAGTTAAGAGACGGCGCTGGAGAACTGAGAGATGGCGTAGGAACCTTAAAAGATGGTGCAGAGAGCTTGAATGATGGCGCAGGAAAGCTGCAAACCGGCGTAGGCGCATTGAAAAGCGGCGCTCAGAATCTGTACAGCGGAACAGGCACTTTGACATCAGGAACCGGAGAGCTGGTGGCAGGAATCGGCAAACTGGTGGCAGGTATTTCGCAGCTGACAGAGCAGAACGCAGCTTTGAATAATGGCGCAAAGCAAGTGTTTGAAACTTTGTTGAACACGGCCAATCAACAGTTGGCTGCAAACGGTCTGAATTATACACTAACCATAGATAATTATGGGGCAGTTCTCGACGGAGCAGTTCAGGAGATGGAAGGACAGTTGGCTGCCCTCAAGCAGGCAGCGACCGGGATACAGGCTGCAATGGAAGAGGCACAGAGGCAGGAGATACAGGCGGCTATAGCTGCAGAGAGAGAAAATATCTTGAGACAGGCGGCAGAAAATCAGATGAATGTTCTGCAGAGTGAAACGGATACAGAACCTGTGGAGGAGGAAATTCAGGGGGAAGCTCTGGAAGAAGTTCAGGAAGAAGTGATTCAGGAAGTCCAGGAGACTACGCAAGATACCTCT
>JAETTS010000919.1 GCA_021769025.1 Enterocloster bolteae | reverse complement strand
TGAAGGGGAAGCTGGCCACAACTGCTGCAACAGTGCCGCCCAGGGTCAGAGCCAAACTCTGCGGATCCCAGAAATTGGGAAGCTGTGGGATCTTGATTCCCCATACAATCAAGGCAAAACCAAGCACAATTCCGATAATTGTTGACAAATCCATTTTTTATCTCTCCTCTTACGCTTCTATGCTGACTTTATTTGTACGGATGCCGCTGATAGCTCCCTTGTATTCGATGGTCTTTTGGATAATCTCCTCCGGTGTTTCTTTCACCACATGAAAGCGGCCGTTCATCATAATAACATTGGACTCCGGAATTAAATCAATGCACTCTACTTGATCCTCGTTGATTACAATACGCTGATCATTCAGCTTTGTCAATATAACCATGGGTATTCTCCCTCTCCTTGTCACGATTTCTTTTTCTGTTTGTTCTGCGGCCGATACTGAATTGATAACTGTCCGTTCCTGGAACAGGGCCTGTGTAAGGATTCTGTCTGCTTTGCCCCGGAGCCGGAAGACTCCGGGGGAAAACAGTTTTTAAAGATTTGATTTACAGCAAAAATTATGTTTACAGTTTCAATTAACGCTTCATGTTTACAAGCTCCTGGAGCATCTCGTCGGTAACGGTGATGATCTTGGAGTTGGCCTGGAAGCCTCTCTGGGTGGTGATCATGTTGGAGAACTCGTTGGCCAAGTCTACGTTTGGCATCTCTAAGTACTTGCTGCGGATGAAGCCTGCGGCACCGGAGCCTGGCTTTACAACCTCTACGCCGCCGGCGTTGTCGCCTAACTGGAAGTAGTAGCCGTTGGTCTTTTCCATACCGTTGGGGTTCTCTACGGCTACGATGGCTAACTGTCCTAAGGTGATGGGACGGTTCTGGGTGTCGATACCGGTGATAACTCCGTTGTCGCTGATGCTGTAGCTTTGGAGGTTGTACTGGGCACCTGTGTAGGGATCGTAAGGGATCTGAATTGGGGACAAATCCTCGTTGAATTCTGCTGGAATTCCGGCTACAAAATCTCGGCCTTCTGTTGGTACCCAAGCAGCCATATCTGTTTTATCCCAGTTAC
>JAETTS010000918.1 GCA_021769025.1 Enterocloster bolteae | reverse complement strand
TTTGGTGAGGATGACTCCAAGGTGGGAAAAAAGTATGATCTTCCGTTTGTCCAGATGGTAGATGCCAAGGGGGATATGACAGAGGATGCGCCATTTGCAGGAACTTTTGTAAAAAAGGCAGATCCTCTGATTTTGAAAGATTTGGGCGAGAGAGGCCTTCTCTTTGCCGCTCCGGTGTTTGAACACAGCTATCCCCACTGCTGGAGATGCGACACACCCCTTATCTATTATGCGAGGGAATCCTGGTTCATCAACATGACGGCAGTGAAGGATGACCTGATTCGCAACAACAATACCATCAACTGGATTCCTGAGAGCATTGGCAAAGGCCGTTTCGGTGACTGGCTGGAGAACGTTCAAGACTGGGGAATCAGCCGGAACCGTTACTGGGGAACTCCGTTAAATGTGTGGGAATGTGAGTGCGGCCATCAGCATTCCGTGGGAAGCATTGAAGAACTGAAGTCTATGTCTTCCAACTGTCCAGATGATATTGAGCTTCACCGGCCATTTATTGACAATGTGACTATCACCTGCCCCAAGTGCGGCAAGGAGATGAGAAGGGTTCCGGAGGTGATCGACTGTTGGTTTGATTCAGGTGCCATGCCCTTTGCCCAGCATCATTATCCTTTTGAGAATCAGGATCTATTTGAACGGCAGTTTCCGGCTGATTTTATCTCTGAGGCGGTGGATCAGACCAGAGGGTGGTTTTATTCCCTCCTTGCTATCTCCACCTTGCTGTTTAATAAGGCGCCATATAAAAATGTAATCGTTCTGGGACATGTGCAGGATGAAAATGGCCAGAAGATGAGCAAAACCAAGGGAAATGCGGTGGATCCTTTTGAGGCGCTTGAGACTTATGGGGCAGATGCCATCCGCTGGTATTTCTATATCAACAGTGCCCCATGGCTACCTAACCGGTTCCATGGCCGTGCGGTACAGGAATTCCAGAGAAAATTTATGGGCACTCTGTGGAATACCTATGCATTTTTTGTTCTGTATGCCAATATTGATGATTTTGATGCCTCCCAGTACGACCTGGAATATGAGAAGCTTTCTGTCATGGATA
>JAETTS010000917.1 GCA_021769025.1 Enterocloster bolteae | reverse complement strand
ATCCTGGGAGAAGTTTATCATCAGTACTGTACAGCAATTCCTGTGGGAACCCTGCTTGCCCAGACCTGGGATACGGAGCTTCTGAAGGAAGTGGGAGAAATGATCGGACATGAGATGGAACTTTTTGAAGTGACTCTCTGGCTGGCTCCTGGCATGAACATCCACAGAAATCCCCTTTGCGGAAGAAACTTTGAATATTATTCCGAGGATCCGCTCCTTTCCGGTATGATGGCTTCTGCTATAACCCTTGGCGTACAGAAGGTTCCAGGATGCGGTACTACCATCAAGCATTTCGCATGCAACAACCAGGAGGACAACCGTATGGGCTCCGACAGCGTTCTTTCCGAAAGAACTCTTCGGGAGATTTATCTGAAAGGCTTTGAAATCGCAGTGAAAAATTCCCAGCCTATGTCCATCATGACCTCCTATAATCTGATCAATGGTGTTCATACTGCCAACAGCCATGATCTTTGTACCAAGGCTGCAAGAAATGAATGGGGATTTGCAGGAGCCATTATGACAGACTGGACTACAACGACCGATTCTACTGCTGGTGAATGTACGGCTTCCGGCTGTATGCGTGCAGGAAATGACATGGTAATGCCAGGAGACCGCGCAGACCACGAAAATATCCGGAAGGAACTGAAGGAAGGAACCCTGGACATCAGCACCTTGAAGCGGTGTGTGTGCAATACCATACATCTTATTCTGCAGTCCAACCAGTATGAGGATGCAGTGAGCTATCTGGAGCAGTTTGAGAATCTGAAGGGATGATTCTATGCGTTACCGTTCAAAAGACATTGCCAGGGAACTTGGGATTTCCCCTGCAACGGTGTCCCTTGTCCTGAATAACAAGCCAGGGGTGGGAGAAGAGCGCCGAAGCGAGATTATACGCAAGATTAAGGAGCTGCACTGTGAGTATCTTTTTAAAGAAGAGACGATATCCAGCGGTGACATTGGTTTTGTTGTGTACCGCTGTGTGGGCAGCATTGTGGATGAATATCCGTTCTTTAACTACCTGTTGGAAAGTATTAATAAATGTGCTGCAAAGGAAGGGTATAAGCTGAATA
>JAETTS010000916.1 GCA_021769025.1 Enterocloster bolteae | reverse complement strand
GCATCGCATCCCCAAGCGTTTCCCACAATGGTGGGGTAATCCGTAATGCGGAAATTGTGGGTAATCAAATCGTCATACTGAACCGTACGGCTGGTAAATTTGATTTCCTTTGGAAGAATCCAGTCCATATACTGATCCTTTGTAAGGTTATAGACTTCCCTCTCGTCAAAATTCAGGGTGTAGTTGTATTTGAGGAATACTACCAGTTCCTTCTCTGACAGAATATGGCACTCCATGTCATCACTGTTCATGGTTCGTACCATATTTTCCGCCTGGCTCATGAGCATGTCTTTATCCTTGTGGAAAAAGAGCATATAATGGCAGGGCACATATACCTTATCCCGTTCATTGATATAGCGGATCTGTTCCATACGGTCATAGATAATTCCCACTCTGGTAGTCAGTTCATCTTCATTTAAAAGGCCGTTGACAAAAGCTTCTTCCAGCTCTGCAATCTTTCTCTCCTCTGTCTCTATGTAGGTATCATAGAGTACCGGACGGTCAACTTTCACCAGCGCAGCAGTCTCCGTACCGGAAATGGTACGCAGCACAGAGCCAAAGATCTGGTCGATCATCTGATTCTGGCGCTGCAGAGTATAAAATTTAAATTCCACATCCGGAATGCTTACGGCAACTCCATAATATTCGCCGTCATATTCAATAAAAGAGCCGTCAATTCCTGTAAATGGAGTAATATCCTTTACTTTCGGAGTTCCCTTCTTAGCCGGTTCTTTTTGGAACAGACGATACCTGGCCAGATACTTTAAGAAATTATAGAGCATCATATAAGCTTTCTCGCCTTCCACCGGAACTACGGAGGCTCCGAACAGAACGGCAATGGCTGCTCCTATATACAGTCTGAAAGGCAGATTGGAGAATACAACAGAGATAACAATGGTGATGCCGATGATTCCCACAAACACATCGGGAACTTCCACACCCTTGAAAAACTCCATGGCTCCTTTCGTTTTCTTGGGGATGACACTCAAATTGAATTCCTCCTGGTTCTCTGTCCACTTCCTGCCTGAATGTTTCCTGCCTGGGTATTTCCTGTCTGGCCGTTTCCTGCC
>JAETTS010000915.1 GCA_021769025.1 Enterocloster bolteae | reverse complement strand
TATCCACCTGCTCCCAGCCGTCATTACTTGAACACAGGCGGGTTCCGTCCAGTGCCTTTGTCAGATGGTATAGAGTTCTTCCAAGCTCCTGCTGTCTCTTTTCTGTATAAATCTGCCTTACTCCCCAGCTTTCGTTCAAAGGTACCCAGGCAATAATACATGGATGGTTAAAATCCCGGTCAATAAAGCCTGCCATTGTTTCTGTCACACTGCGCGCCATTTCGTCTGTAAAATCATAAGCACTGGGAAGTTCTCCCCATACCAGCAGTCCAAGCTTGTCCGCCCAGTAGTAATAACGGGGATCTTCTATTTTTTGATGCTTGCGCGCACCGTTGTAACCAAGCTGAAGGGTAAATTCAATGTCTTTGCGGAGCGCTTCATCAGAAGGCGGTGTGATCATGGACTCCGGCCAGTATCCCTGATCAAGCACCAGTCTCTGGTACAGAGGTTTATTGTTCAGATAAACCTTTCCATCCTTTACTTCTACCTTACGCATACCAAAGTATGTTGTCACATGATCTATGATTTCATTGTTTCTCAGCAGCGTTACTTCCAGATCATACAGGCAGGGAGTTCCCGGTGCCCAGATATGTATGCTGTCCAAAGCTCCGCACACTACCACATCTACCGGAATACGGCTGTATCTGGCGCTCACGGATGTCCTTACCCTGCGGCAGAACTTTCCTTCATAGGAAATCGTCAGTTCCAGATCCAGGTCATCCGAAGGCATCCTGTCCAGCGAGATTTCCGCAGTGATCATGTGCTTATCAACATCCGGAGTAATATGGATCTGGTTCAGGGCATATTCCCCTGCTGCTTCAAGATATACCGTCTGCCAGATACCGCTCACAGGTGTATACCAGCACCCCATCAATCCTTTGCTCCAATATTGTTTTCCTCTGGGCTGTGTATAATCCGGTTCGTCCACTGCCCGCACACACAGATCATTTTCTCCGTCAATCAGCTGATTCGTAATGTCAAATGCAAAAGGAGTGTATCCGCCGGTATGAGTTCCCGCCATTTGACCGTTGATATATACAGAGCACTGATAGTCTACTGCGCCAAAATGAA
>JAETTS010000914.1 GCA_021769025.1 Enterocloster bolteae | reverse complement strand
GCAGCAATGAAACCATCAGACAACCAGCCAGTATAAAAACCCCCAAATAGCAGAATTAATAAACAATAGAAAGTATTTTCAAGTCCTGCAGTGAGAAACTTATTCTTGAGAGAAGAAACAGCAATGAATGAGTCCAAGATATGGTTGTCTCCAAAGAAACTCTTGGAGCGTAGATGTGGCTCAGGGAGACCCCATGGGGTGCACAGGGGCTTCTCAGGAGGAGAGAGCCACATGGTCAGGAACCACAAAGCATTTTAAAGTCACGGCAAATGGCATAGGAAAGAGCTCAGCACCTCTGCATTGGAGGCACCATCAAGAGTTTTCTGAGGATAAGCATACATGTGAGTAAAAGACGGGAACTTCCTGGGGCTAGATAGGGTAACAGGGCCCACAGGTGTGTAGGAAGCCATCCAGTCGAAGGAGAGCCAGGCAAGACAAGCCAGTGCAGGAGGTCTTTGTGGTCATCTAGGGGCATTGAGAAGAGACCTCAAAAAATATTACAGGATGCAACAGAGTCTAACGTGCTCAGGGAAGCTAAACACAGGATCCACGTAACACCTGACAGAAGCTCACGGCATCCTCATCTTCCCTTTTGAATTACTTTTTACTGATCATACAAAATAATGGGCTTTATGATACTTTCAGGAATCGATAGATATAAACTTAGTTTGGCATTCACTACTCTTGAGTTATCCTCGACAAAATGTCCTCCGGGGAAGCCTCCACATCACATCCACCTTCTGTAGTGATGTCTTGGCTGTTCTTTAAGGAACCAAAGAGACCAATATGGATGCGGCCCAAGTTCAACTCATTCTAGACCCTTTCTGTTCTTCCTGGTCTCCTGCTTCACTTTTTGAGAACTCCATCTTGGAATTCCTTCGTCCCTCAGTGTCCTCTACTCCCTCATGTGTTCTTTAGTCTTTCTTCCACA
>JAETTS010000913.1 GCA_021769025.1 Enterocloster bolteae | reverse complement strand
ACCGGAACATGGATGTTCCTGATCTGCGGGTGGGCTGTGATTGTTCTTCTGTTTTCCTTTAAGAAGTTTCGGTTTACAAAGGGGGGAAGAATTGAATACGAGAAAGAAAAGGGCTTTTCCTTTACGAAGCTTGGCTTTGGGATACTGGCTTTGATGGTACTGGTACTGATTGTGGGAAGCCTTTTATCCTCACCCATTGTGAATGCAAAAAAATATCAGCAGCTTCTGACCGTAGAGGACAGGGAATTTACGGAGGATATCAAGCCGGTAGATTACAACCAGATTCCCCTTTTAGACAAGGCTTCCGCAGAGCTTTTGGGCAACCGCAAAATGGGAACTATGGTGGAATATGTATCCCAGTTTGAAGTCAGCACCCTCTACAGCCAGATAAATTATCAGGGAAAACCTGTCCGTGTGACGCCGCTGGTTTATGCAAGCCCTATTAAATGGCTGACCAACCAGGCAGACGGAATTCCGGCTTACATTATGATTGACATGGCAACCCAGGAAACAGAATGCGTGAAGCTGGCGCAGCCCATTCGGTATTCCATGTCCGAGTATTTTGGACGTAATATTTACCGTCACCTGCGATTTAACTATCCTACGTATATCTTTGACCAGCTAAGCTTTGAGATTGATGACGAGGGAACTCCTTACTGGATCTGCCCGGTTAAGCAGTTTAACGTTGGTCTGTTTGGAGGCCAGACCATCGGAAAGGTGGTTCTGTGCAATGCCGTTACCGGAGCAACCCAGAGTATGGACGTAGATAAGGTTCCGGAATGGGTGGATCGTGTGTATCCGGCGGATCTTCTGGTGGAGCTTTACGACTATCACGGAATCCTGAAAAACGGCTTTTTCAACAGCGTTTTGGGACAGCGAGGCTGTCTGCGCACTACGGACGGATACAATTATATTGCCATGGATGATGATGTGTGGGTATACACAGGCGTTACCTCCGTATCAGGAGACGAGTCCAATGTGGGATTTGTACTGATGAACCAGCGGACTATGGAGACCAGATACTACACCTGCGCCGGAGCCGAGGAGTATTCCGCCATGTCTTCCGCAGAGGG
>JAETTS010000912.1 GCA_021769025.1 Enterocloster bolteae | reverse complement strand
AGCTGGACAGATACATTATCACAGAGTATGTCAGTGCCGCCGGGGAGCGGTATGGGCTTTTGCTGGATGAAAATCTGGAGACTTTGGCATACCTTCCAGGGCTTTGCGATGTCTCCCATGGAGGGCTGGTGTTTGACTATGGGTATGGAGAGTTGAGGGGATGTCCCGTCTATTCTCTCCAGGAATTGATTGATCTGGGAGAGAGCGGAGGGTACATCGTCAAGGAAGAGAATGGGGGAGAAAAACAATGAGGTGTAAGGGGTGGAAGCTGGCCGTGCTTCTGGCTGTGCTGCTTATGATGCCAGCTGGGACGGCCTGGGCAGAAACGAAAGAGACGACCATAGCGGAAACGGTAGCGGCCATAGCAGGAACCATAGCGGAGTCGGCTACTGAATCGGAGGAAACCAAAGAAGCGGCAGTGGCAGAAACCCAAGAGCCTTTCGAAGAAACGGCGGAGGCAGAGACGGAAGAGTCGGTGATTGTGGAAACGGAAGGGGAAGAAGCTAAGGCGGAAGAAACCATCGGAGTAGAAACCACAGCTGCAAAAGTCATGAAAACAGTAGCGGAAACCGTGGCGGAAACGGTAGGGTTATGGGTGACTGAAACCCAGACGGATAGCGCTGATGCAGAGAATCAGACCGAAGGCTGGAACAACTACCCTATAGCGACTCCTAGCAATGTAACAAAGCCCAAGACAGTTGAGATGCCAGGGGATGAAGTGAAGTTTAACACTGGAAACCATGTGTGGAGCGTGGTAAGCTATGAGGATTTCTGGGACAACAATATAGGGGACGGATACTTTGAGGAGGATGGAAGCTACACCATCAACATTCCGGAAGAGAATCCATTTTTCCCATATGAAGTACAGTTTACCTACAGAGGGAAGACCGTGAATCAATGGTTCATGACACCAGAGGATTGTGTGGAGATTGGCGGGCATACCTTCTATGTATCTGCCTATTTTGATAATAGCGTGATAACCCAGATGAACTTTGAGGTGGCTGGGGAGACGGTGGTGGTATATCCGGAAGAGAAGGTGTTCACAGATGATGGGACTGGGACGGATTTACTTTC
>JAETTS010000911.1 GCA_021769025.1 Enterocloster bolteae | reverse complement strand
TTTCTCTCCACCAATGGCTCGCAAAGTTCCATACTGCTTGATTCGCTGGACTACTGCAATTTTCAAGATATTATAGATCACCAATCCCGCCGCCAACAGCAGCAACAGTCCGACCATGATTCCCGCTACCAGCATAAGGGAGAATCCTTGGCTGGATGTATCAGACCCACCAGCATCATAGCTGATACCCAAAGCGTCCAGATAGGGGACATTATATAGAGTATCCAATTCATGGACACCCAGTGTAGAAATCAGGTCATTCACAGTCTCTTGAAACGTATTTTTATCGGTTGTCCGAATATCCACATTGTAGTAGAGATAGTTCTCCGGCAACAGCGTTGCTGCCGTTCCCTTGCCCACCACGCCGGTGATTCTGCCAGAGGTATAATTCAGATAATTGCTCTCCAGGATACCTACTAACGTAAAATCCGCAATAAAATCATAAGAGGAAGTCTCGATGCTGTGGCGGAGGGCCTTTGATAGTGAAAGTGATACTGGATCGCCCAAATCGCCCTCAAGACCAAGGGGTTGCAGCACATCCTCCGGTAACGCTATTTCCATAGGTGCTTCCGGCAACCGGCCTTCCTTTAGTCGGGAGATTGTAGGATAGATTGCGGCAACATCTTCCTGATATTCATTCAGCCCCAGGGAAAGGGACGGGTTAAGCTCCGTTGTACCCAAAGTGACATATTCTCCAACAAAAGACAATCGCGAGTCATTTTGTAAAGCCGCAACCTGTTCCTGATTCATCTGCAAAAATGTTGCATAGCAATTGCCACCCAAAGTAATGGCCTGCTGCTGGCGCATGGCAGACAGTACCCCGGCAGATTGTCCAATTACCGCCGTCATCATAGTTGAAAGGACAATGGCAATTAGAATCAGGGTAAAGGTCATCTTTTGCGCCTTGATTTCTTTGAGTGCCAATGCACGATAGGACTTCATTTCGCTGTCACCTCCGAAAGAACGCCATCCACGATTACAAACTGGCGGTCGGCCATCTGCGCCACTCGGCTGTCATGGGTAATGACAACCAGCTTTGTCCCCATCTTTTTCCAAATATTTTGTAGCAGCTCC
>JAETTS010000910.1 GCA_021769025.1 Enterocloster bolteae | reverse complement strand
GGAGGAACCGGAAGAGGAACGTGCTTCCAGGCTGGTTCCTGCCCAGGATCAGGAGTATATGAGCTTTCTGGTGAAATATAATGAGCAGGTGTTTGGTCCCGTTGAAGGAGAATTCAATGGGACATTTCTGGTTATCAACGATATTTATGCAGTAATCTATGAAAAAAAGAGTGAGGTAGGGGAAATTGAACTGAATAGTTTTTCTTATAATTCTATTCCCAAATGCTATACTTATATGGATGCAGAAAGCCTTCAGTCTTCCGGTGTGCTGCGGCTGCACAATCATCCCTATTTGTCTCTTCGGGGAAACGGAACCATGGTTGCAGTGATTGATTCTGGAATCAATTTTGAAAGTCCGGCCTTCCGAAATGGAAACAGCAGCAAGATTCTGGAGATCTGGGACCAGACGATTCCGGCAGGACCAAGCGCTGACGTACCTTTTGGACAGGTGTTTAAAAAAGAGGAGATTGATCGTGCGCTGGTGTCCGAGGATCCATTGGGGGTAGTTCCTTCCACAGACGAAAACGGACATGGAACTATGATGGCAGGGACGGCAGCAGGAAGGGTGATTGAAGAAGAACAGTTTTCGGGAGCTGCACCGGAGGCTTCCCTGGTAATCATCAAACTGAAGCCTGCGAAGGAATATCTCAGGAAGTTTTATCTTTATCCGGAGGGTGCGGATCTTTTTCAGGAAGATGATATTATGCTGGCTATTGCTTATGCCAAAAGATGTGCACAGCGCTACGGGATGCCACTATCCATCTGCATTGGGCTTGGGACAAATAAAGGATCTCATGATGGTTATAGTCCTTTATGCCAAACCATTGATTATATGGCTGGATTTTCCAGAAATGCCATATCCATTGCAGCAGGGAATGAAGGGGCTGCCAGACACCATTACCAGGGAGTTTTGGAGAGGACAATGTCGGAGGATACGGTAGAGCTGCGGGTGGGAGAAAGGACAACGCAGTTTTCCATGGAACTTTGGGGAAGTGCTCCGGAGCTTTTCAGCATTACTATTCAGTCGCCTACCGGGGAATCCCTGCCTGTAAGCACTGCATTAAGAGGGAAAACACAG
>JAETTS010000041.1 GCA_021769025.1 Enterocloster bolteae | reverse complement strand
GGTCTTTTTCTTGTAAAAATAATAAAAAGAATTATAACCGAACTGCAAAATAAGAATAAACGCGCTGAGGAAATAATAGATTATATATGTTGCAACATACATGGTAATGATAGCGATGAAAATGCCGTCATAATTACAGAACTAAATATACTAGCCTTATTGATGCCCTTGATTGTTTGCGCAAAAAAAGAGAATCCGAATTATGTAATGAAACCATTGAATATAACATGTGAAGATTTTACAAAACGAAATATATTCAAGCAAATATATTCTGTAATTGTCGGAAATCCCCCTTTTATCACAATGTATGGAAAACAAAGCAGAAATATGACAGAAGAAAAAAGAGCTTACTTCAATACATTTGATTTTGTTCAGAATAAAAAAGGAAATAACAAATTTAATCTATCCATGTTCTTTATAGAGAATGGATTAAAATTGCTAAAGGATGGAGGACGATTAAGTTTTATCTTAGACATAGCCTTCTTTGAAGCTGCATTTATCGATATGCGCAAATACATCGTTGAAAATTATTATATTAATTCATTAACAACAGGATTACAGGAATTTACAGGTGTTGCAAGCGGACAGGTGGTTCTTGATATAATCAACAAAAAATGTTTTAATAATAATATAAAGTTAGTAGATTATACAACAAAAAAAATACAAATTGTAAGCCAGCATGCATGGAATGATGAAAAGAATAACTATAAATTCAATGCTCCTTTAAGTATAATACAACAAACAATTAATTCTAAAATTGTTAGGTATGATGGATTAGAAAAATTTTTTCCGCAAAAATCTTTGAGAACTTGCTGTGCGCTTACAGGAAAAACAGATGAGTTTGTTGTAAATCCGGAAGAAGAAAATAGATACATAATATTTCCTTATATAGAAGGCTCAAAAGGGCTAAAAGGTAAATTTTTTACGCCAACACCAGATCGATATATAAAGTATGATTATGAATTACAACTTAAATTATCTGATGAATTTAAGCATGAACTGGAAGCTTTAGGTATAAAAAACAAGAAAAGAGTAACATTGGGTGATAAAGATGCATATCTAGCTCCTAAAATTTTTATCAGGCAGAGCGCCACAGAAATAATCGCAACATACTGCAGCGAACCATATGCTGCCAATAATAGCATCTATATACTAACTACCAAAGAGAATACGCCAGAAAGCATAAATATGTTAAAATACACCTGCGGATTACTCAATAGTGATTTAATTACATTTTACTGTCGAATAAATAAAATCATAAGGGCCGAAAAAGGAAAAACTCCACAAATCAAACTTTCCGATTTAAAGAACATACGAATCCATGTAGATAGTAAATATTTCGAACAAATTATCGATTTGGTTGAACGATTATTGTTGACCCCAAAAAGCAAGCCGTTGTATGAAAAATTAAACTCATTGGTGTATAAAATATACAATATTAATGAGCAGGAGCAAGCGTTTATTGCAGAATATCTTATGGCATAAAGTTGAAAGAGGCTATTGCAAAATGACAGATTCATACAATATATCGTATAGATGTTCCATAGATGTCAACTCGATATTGTGGAATTATCACATTTTTGCAACAGCCTCCGTTGTCTGTCATCCCTGTTTACTAATTTTGCTATTATAAGATTCCAATCGCTTTTTCATAGCATCAAATCTAGCGCCCAATTCCGCTTTCTTTTTGTTTTGTTTGGCGATATTACGATCTATGGATTCCTGATATTTCGTATAAAATAACTCAAGAAATTCTTCCCGTGTACGATATTCCTCCGGGTCATGAATATTGACTTGGAATTGAGGTTTTGGATTGATTCTAATCGAGTGACTAATATCTTTCAAAAATTGACAATGAACATATTTACTATCATCAAATGGCAAAAATCTCGTTTGATTATCCTCAGTTGCCTCATACTCTAAAAAAACAAACATCAGATAAAAATGCCCATCCATTATAAATTTTATTATTTTTTCAGGAGTTCCTAAATCAGGATTACTATCTTCATAGGATTTTTTAGTGGCTTTGATATCTCCCCAAATAAGATCATCAAATCCGAAGTCTTCATTTTTGTAATTGAAACAAAAATCAAAGGGACTTTTGGTGGCACCTTTACGTGCGCTTTTAGGATTATAAATTCTTTTGTGACTATTTTTATAAAAATATTTAACGAAACTATCTTCAAGATAATCACTTATTTCGGCTCCGCTCCGGGATCTGGAACTAATTGGAAGAGTAAAATTATGTTCCTTCAGTATACTGGAGAATACTGATTCAATGTCTTCTTTCATAAGTAATTCAAGCCTTTTCTCATCCATAAGTTCTGCATCCTTTCAAATTAATTTATGTTTGATTATATCAAAAATAATTTGGGGTTACAATAACAATGTTTCCTCCTTTAGCTAAATGTACTCTCGGAATCTCTCCTGCACCTGCCTTTGCGGCTAAGAGTACATCCAATTTCTGATTCACTTTTTGTGTTTTCTTTCATGCCGCAGCTCACCTACCTCCCCTCAGATATCAAATGAACTGCAATATCCCTGGCTACAGAACTGGACACATCCTTACCGTCTGTTCTCCCAAGATACACGCAAAAATAAAGGGGGTTCTCCCCAATCTCCGCAAATCCGGTAAACCATGCATCAACAGTAACTCCCTTGTCCTTTCCCATTCCTGTCTTCCCATAGATGCGAATCTCTTCTTCCCCCGGCCCGGCCACCAGCATAACCTGTTTTAGCCGTTCCCTTGTTTCCTCTGAATACAAAGAATCTGCTCCAAAAATACGTTCCATCACTTCCGTCTGTTCTTTTGGAGAGATCAGTAACGAAGATTCAAGCCAGAAACCTGTCAGAGCGCGATTCGTATTATTGGTATTCAACCGTCCTTCCCAGTCAGAGATGTCGCAGTTTCCATAAGAAAGCTTGTTTAATTCTTCCCCCATTGTTTCCGGCCCGATCTCATCAATGACCTCTCGGAAATACCAGACACACGATGCTGAGAATGCCTGTTCAAACTCAATATCCCGATTCCACTGTTCATTCCAGTATGTCTCGCCGCTCCATCTGCGGAGAGAATTCTCTTGCCCGATGATCCCCTGCTCCAATGCAACCAGCGATGAGATAATTTTAAAAGTAGAACAGGGAGAGCGCCTGGTTAATGCAAGGTCAGGGTTGAATATGGTATACGTACGATTGGACGTATCATACAATACTGCACATCCATTACAACCGTCAAAATAATCTGACCATTCTGCCTCTATCACTTCTGGTTCCGGTACAGAATCCGCCGGAAATGTCTCTCTCATCCCCTCTGTTATATCCCCGTCTTCGGAAGACCATTCTACCACCGTATTCCCTGCCCTCGCTGCATCCGCTGCATCTGACTCTGCCACATTCCTCTCCATCGTAGGCGCTTTCTCCATCTCACTCTCTAAAGCCGCCTTTTCTCCCCTTTGATACCCATTGGAACAGCCACATAAAGCAAGACAACCAATTGCGATCTGACACATTTTCCTATAATACAACTTCTTCATGAAGACCTCCCTCTATCTCTCCCATATTTCTCATTTTCCCAAACTCATGTATGGATCCTTCCACACCTGCACACCCTATCTCCAAATGAACCAAAAGCCAACCGAAAGGAATGACAAACACAATGAACACCATCTGGACTCAATTCGAATCGGCACACCTTACCTCCTGCCACATGCCAAAACCAGTATCCATCCCATCCCGCAATCCCCTTCCGGGAGACCTGGCTGCAGACGTAGCTGTCATCGGAGCCGGCCTTGCTGGAATCCTGACAGCCTACTATCTGTCCCAGGCAGGCAAGCAGGTAATCGTTCTGGAAGCAGACCGGATCGGCAGCGGCCAGACACAGGGCACAACCGCCAAGATTACTTCCCAGCACGGCCTCATCTATCACAGGCTTCAGAAATACATGGGGAAGAAGGCAGCAAGGCTCTACGCCTCCGCCAATCAAAAAGCCATCCTGGAATACGAGCGTCTGATCCATGCCCGCTCTATCTTCTGTGATTTTAAAAAAAGCTCCTCCTGCCTCTATTCCGTCCAGAATACCTCACTGTTGAAGCAAGAGTCCCGGGCCGCCTTAGAGTCTGGAATCCACTCCCAGTTTGCAACAGATACGGAACTCCCTTTTTCCGTAAAAGGCGCCGTATATTTCTCCAACCAGGCCCAGTTTCATCCCTTAAAATTCCTGGAATCCGTATCCTCCCTTTTGACCATCTACGAAAAGACACCGGTCCTAAAGGTGGAGCAAACCCGCCATCACCAGATCTTGTCCACTCCTTACGGCAAAGTATCCGCCAAAGACGTGGTCTTTGCATGCCACTACCCATTCCCCCTGGTTCCGGGATACTTTTTTCTGAAAATGTATCAGCAGCGCAGCTACGTACTGGCCCTTACCCATGCACCCAAATATGAATCCATGTACCTAGGCATTGAAAAAGAAGGGCTTTCCTTCCGCTCGGTTGGCAATACCCTTCTTCTTGGCGGCAATGGCCACCGCACCGGCAAGCCAACGCCCCATCCTCACCAGTCCTTGTCCCGCACCGCAAGCCATCTCTACCCTCACGCTAAAATCCTGTGCCACTGGTCTGCCCAGGATTGCATTTCCTTGGACCATCTTCCTTATATCGGAAGATTCTCTGCCAGCAGGCCGCACTGGTACGTAGCAACCGGCTTCCAAAAATGGGGCATGACCACTTCCATGGTAGCTGCCCATCTGTTGACCAATTTAATATACGGGCACTCCTCTTCCTTTGAATCTCTGTTCTCCCCTTCACGCCTGAACCTCAGGGCCTCTGTGTCAGATTTCATGACACATTCCATGGAATCCGGCAAAGGCCTCTTATCCGGCATCGGGAAGAAAGACCGCCGCTGCCCTCACATGGGCTGCAAGCTAATCTGGAATCCTGAGGAACGCACCTGGGAATGCCCTTGTCACGGTTCTCGTTTCAGTTCCCAGGGAGCCTTGATCGATGGCCCTGCGCAGACCTCTCTCTTTAGCCAATTTTGAATTTACTAATGTCTTGACCGTATTATATCTGGCAAAACTCCGCAGGATATTTGTTCATCTGCAAGGCGGATTTTTGACGGCGTAGCGGTGACTACGGCTAGAAAATCCAACGCAGCAGATGGGCAAATAGACAAGGAGGTTTGGCTGAATATAATGCAGACCTAGCCTTCAATCGTAGCCACATCCACCAAGGTCAATTCCTTGGCCCGGTTCTCCAGGCTGGCTGCCAAAGCTTTTGCCGTATCCGTTGCCGTCAGTACATGAACTCCGGTCTCAATGGCATTCCGCCGGATGATAAACCCGTCATGGCTTCGTCTTGCCCCCTGCTGGGGGATATCAATCACCAGATCAATCTCATGTCCCAGGATCAGATCCAGCAGATTCGGAGACTCCTGCTCGATCTTATTCACCTTTAACGCCTTCACCCCATTCTGATTCAGCACCTTGGCCGTCCCCTTGGTGGCGAAGATTTTGTAACCTATCTTTTGAAACCTTCTAGCAACCTCCACCATCTCCGGTTTATCCTCATCTCTTACGGTGATGATCATATTCCTGTACTTAGGCAGCTTCACCCCGGCCCCCTCAAAAGCCTTGTAAAGAGCCTCGTTGAAGGTTTTCCCTATCCCCAGGCACTCCCCTGTGGACTTCATCTCCGGCCCCAGGCTGATATCCGCCCCCCGGATTTTCTCAAAGGAGAACACTGGCATCTTGATCGCAATATATTCCGCCTTCTTCTGTAACCCTGGCTTGTAACCTAATTCCTGGATGGTGTGCCCGCATATCACCCTGGTAGCCAGAGGCACAATGGGAATTCCCGTTACCTTGCTGATATAGGGCACTGTCCTGGAGGAACGAGGGTTCACTTCAATAATGTACACATCTTGTCCAGACACAATAAACTGAATGTTGATCATGCCCTTCACAAGCAGTGCCCTGGCCAATTTCACCGTATAGTCCACCAGCTTCGCCTCAATCTCCGGCGTGATGCTTGGGGCAGGATACACAGAGATACTGTCTCCTGAATGAATTCCTGTCCGCTCAATATGCTCCATAATGCCAGGAATCAAGATATCCCTGCCATCACAGACCGCATCCACCTCGATCTCTTTCCCCACAATATATTTATCCACCAGAATCGGATGATCCTGGGCAATCTGATTGATGATACCGATAAACTGATCAATATCCCTGTCATTGATACAGATCTGCATCCCCTGTCCTCCCAGCACATAGGAAGGCCTTACCAACACCGGATACCCCAGATCATGGGCCGCCTTTTTGGCTTCCTCGGCTGTATATACCGTATGGCCTGCCGGCCTGGGAATCCGGCACTGCTCCAGAATTTCATCAAACCGTTCCCGATCCTCCGCCGCATCCACATCCTCTGCCGCTGTTCCCAGGATCGGTACTCCCATTTTCATCAGGGATTCCGTCAGTTTGATAGCTGTCTGCCCGCCAAACTGCACAACAGCCCCATCCGGCTTCTCTATATCCACAATGCTTTCCACATCCTCCGGTGTCAGAGGCTCAAAATACAGCTTATCTGCAACATCGAAATCTGTGCTTACTGTCTCCGGATTGTTATTGATGATGATAGTCTCATACCCTTCCCTGGAAAAGGCCCAAGTGCTGTGGACAGAGCAGAAATCGAATTCAATTCCCTGGCCAATCCGAATAGGGCCGGATCCGAGAACCAACACCTTTTTCCTCCCCTTCGTCTCCTGGGCTTCATTCTGGCTGCCATAGCAGGAATAATAATACGGTGTCTCCGCCGCAAATTCCGCCGCGCAGGTATCCACCATCTTATAGGCTGCCACAATCCCCAGCTCTTTCCTCATTTTCTTAATGTCCCTTTGGGAAATCCCTGTCAGCCTGGCAATCACCGTGTCTGGAAATTCCATCTCTTTGGCTTCCTTCAGGCGTTCCGCTGTCAAAGGCCCTTTCTTAAGAGCCTCCTCCATCTCCACCAGAACCCCCAGCTTGTGGATAAACCAGATATCAATCCCGGTGATCTGGTAGATAACCTCATAGGAAATTCCTCTTCGCAAGGCCTCGGCAATCACCCAGATGCGGCGGTCATCCACCTTATGAAGTTGCTCCATAAGCCCATCCTCCCTAAGACCTGAAAAGTCATAGGACAGAAGACTGTCCACATGCTGCTCCAGAGATCGGATCGCTTTCATGAGAGCCCCCTCAAAATTGGTACAGATGCTCATCACCTCTCCAGTCGCCTTCATCTGTGTGCCCAGCGTCCGTTTGGCGCTTAGAAATTTGTCAAAGGGAAGCCTTGGCATCTTCACCACACAGTAATCCAACATTGGCTCAAAGCTTGCATACGTCTTAGCAGTCACAGCGTTTTTAATCTCATCCAGGGTATATCCCAAAGCGATTTTCGCCGCCACTTTGGCAATGGGGTAGCCAGTAGCCTTGGAAGCCAGGGCGGAAGAACGGCTGACACGGGGATTTACCTCAATCACACAGTATTCAAAGGATGTGGGATGCAGCGCATACTGCACATTGCACCCGCCAGTGATCCCCAGTTCTGTGATGATGTTGAGGGCGGAAGTGCGCAACATCTGGTACTCCTTGTCCCCAAGAGTCTGGGAAGGTGCCACCACGATGCTGTCACCTGTGTGGACTCCCACCGGGTCAATGTTTTCCATATTGCAGACCGTGATGACATTGCCTGCACTGTCCCGCATCACCTCATATTCGATTTCCTTCCAACCTGCAATGCACCGCTCCACCAGAACCTGCCCTACACGGGACAGGCGAAGACCGTTGGACAGAATCTCCACCAGCTGTTCCTGATTCCTGGCAATTCCCCCGCCGCTTCCTCCCAATGTATAGGCCGGGCGCAGCACCACCGGATAACCGATGGTATTGGTAAATGCGATCCCATCCTCCACAGTTTCAACCACCATGGAAGGAGCCACCGGCTCCCCGATCTTCTCCATGGTTTCCTTAAACTCCAGGCGATCCTCCGCTTTTTTAATGGTCTGTGCCGTTGTCCCGATGAGGCGTACGCCATGATCCTCTAAAAATCCAGCCTCCTCCAACTCCATCGCCAGATTAAGCCCGGCCTGGCCTCCCAGGGTTGGAAGGATGCTGTCCGGCCTCTCCTTTACGATCAGCTGTTCCACCACCTCCACCGTCAGCGGCTCGATGTAAACATGATCTGCAATATCTTTATCCGTCATAATCGTAGCCGGATTGGAATTTAAGAGAACCACTTCGATCCCCTCCTCCTTCAGAGACCGACAAGCCTGCGTCCCCGCATAGTCAAATTCCGCCGCCTGGCCGATCACAATGGGACCGGAACCTAAAACCAGAACTTTCTTAATATCCGGATTTCTTGGCATTATCCATTCACCTCCATCATCTCTAAAAAGCGGTCAAACAAGTAACCGGAATCCTGAGGGCCCGGGCAGGCCTCCGGATGATATTGCACTGTGAAAACAGGTTTCCCTATATAGCGTAACCCCTCATTAGTCCCGTCATTGACATTGACAAAGGCCGGAACCGCGATCCGAGGGTTTAAGCTGGCCTCATCCACTGCATATCCGTGATTCTGGGAAGAGATGTATACCCTCCCTGTCTCCAGATCCTTCACCGGATGGTTCCCGCCCCGATGCCCGTATTTTAATTTATAGGTATCCGCCCCCGTGGCAAGGGCCATCAGCTGATGCCCCAGACAGATGGCAAATATAGGGATGCTGGACTCATACAGCTTGCGGACCTCCTTTATAATGCCTATATTTTCCTTAGGATCCCCTGGGCCGTTGGACAACATGATTCCATCTGGATGGGAGGCCAGGATCTCTTCTGCAGACGTATGGCATGGATAGATGGTCACCTGGCAGCCCCTTTTCACCAGAGATCTGGCAATGTTCCTTTTAGCCCCAAGATCCAGAAGCGCCACACGTTTCCCTCTTTTTATCGGACTCATACAGCCGCCTGCTGTCTGAGCTTTCTGTGCCACGCCAGCATTTGACACTGACCGTCCTTCCGGATTTCCATCGGCACTTGACACTGCACGCATTTCCACTTCTATGTCGGAGTTTGACGCAGACTGGCCTTCCTGTCTCCCATCAGCACTTGACATTGTACACCTTTCCGTTTCCACACCGGCGTTTGACACAAGCCAGCCTTCCTCCTCCATATCTCCCGGATCCATCACAGAAATCTCCTTACAGGAAGTCCGCTCTACCACACCGGCAACTTTGTACACCTTTATGCGTTTCACAACCTCCTCCAGGTTTTCATACACCCTGGTTGTGATCATGCCGTTCATCGTTCCTTTTTCTCTTAAAATTTTGGTGAGGGCTCTTGTATCGATACCGCTGATACCGGGAATGTCATTGCTGACCAAGAAATGTTGAAGAGTGTCTTCGCTTCTGAAGTTGCTGGGAATCCGAGACAGTTCCCTGACAATGTAGCCATCCGGCCAAGGCTTTGAAGACTCCATGTCTTCATAGGAGATACCGTAGTTGCCGATTAAGGGGTATGTCATCACAACCGCCTGTCCTGCATAGGAAGGGTCTGACAATACCTCCAGATAACCGGTCATCGAAGTGTTAAAGACAATCTCACTGATAACCTCCCGTTCAGAGCCGATACAGCTGCCTTCAAACACCGTTCCATCTTCCAAAATTAAAAAAGCTTTCATAAGGGATACCATTCCTTTCTGGCATACATTCAGAATCCTTCATCTGAACATACTTTGTTTTGTCATAGGGTATTGGGAAATAAATGGCGTGGTATTATGCCCAAATTGACAGTATTATACATGAAACTGAATAAATTTTCAACTCTTTTTTCCAAATCTACCTTCCCTTCTCATTGCCATTCTCCAAAATCCTATCATATTTCTCCGGAATCCTTGATATCTTATTATGATAAAATACCCTCTCACAGAAAGGAATCCTTATGAATCAAACCATGCACGCCTGCGCCACAGATGCGGCAAGCCAGGGCCTTTTACAGGTAAATGTTGTATCCATCATCAACAATTTTCCCATAAACAATGCCACTGTCCGGATCACCAACACAGAATCCCCGGACAACACCGTAGAGGAATTAACCACCAACTCTTCTGGACAGACCCAGCAGATTGCTCTGGATGCCCCGGCACTGGAATACAGCTTAACCCCAGGGGATATACGCCCCTATTCCGAGTACAACTTAGAGATTTCCGCTCCAGGATACAAGACCCAATACATCAAAGGAACAGAGATCCTCCCTGACTCCACATCCATACAGCCTGCTGCTCTGGAACCTGTAGACGATCCGGAGCCAGAAGAGAATCCCATTGTGATTCCGGAACACACCCTGTACGGAAACTATCCCCCTAAGATTGCAGAAGCAGAGATCAAGCCTGTAGGTGAATCCGGCGAGATCGTCTTAAGCCGGGTGGTTGTCCCTCAGACCATTGTAGTCCATGACGGAGTCCCTACCGATTCCTCCGCTCCCAACTACTACGTTCCCTACCGGGATTATATCAAAAATGTGGCCTCCAGCGAGATCTATGCCACCTGGCCTCAGTCCACCATCGTCGCCAATGTCCTGGCCATCATGTCCTTTACCTTAAACCGGGTTTACACCGAATGGTATCGAAACCAGGGATATGACTTCACCATCACCTCATCCACTGCCTTTGACCACAAATGGATCCACGGACGGAACATCTACGAAAGCATTTCCCTGGTCGTAGATGAGATTTTTGACAACTACCTGTCCAGGCCGGATGTAAAACAACCTATCCTGACCCAATACTGTGACGGAAGGCAGGTTACCTGCCCAGGATGGATGACCCAGTGGGGTTCCTGTTCTCTGGGAGAGCGAGGCTACAGCCCCATTGAAATCCTCCGCCACTTTTACGGCCCCAGCATCTATATCAATACTGCTGAACAGATCGCCGGCATCCCGTCCTCCTGGCCAGGCGAGGATCTGTCCCTGGGTGCCTCCGGCCAGAAAGTACGGCAGCTGCAGGAACAGCTGGATGCCATTGCCACCGTCTACTCTGCCATTCCCCGCATCTTAGTAGACGGCTTTTACGGTCCTGCCACCTCCAACGCTGTCCGGGAATTCCAGTCCATTTTCGGCCTGCCTCAGACCGGTGTGGTAGATTTCCGAACCTGGTACAAGATTTCCCATATCTATGTGGGAATCACACGGATAGCAGAATTACAGTAACCCCGCACTCCTTTGTCAGCATCACCATAGATGAAAGGGGGTTCCTGTAAACCCTCTGGGGAATGCACACAAAATGCCTGGGGAGAACCTTCATCCCCGTTTCTCCCCAGGCGTTTTAACCCGAAATCCTAAAAAATTTCCAATATCTCCAATATTTCCAGCAAATTTCGTATCCGATAATCCGCCAGAGACTGGTCAAACCCAAACCGCTCATCTATGACTGCGGCCACTATCATTCCCGCCCTGTCTGCTGCCGTCACACCAAAGGTAGAGTCCTCAATCACAAGGCACTCCTCTTCCTTCACCCCCAGGCGTTTTGCTGTATAATGGTAAATCTCCGGATCTGGCTTGCTCCGCTTAAACTGTGTACCGCTTACCACCACCTGGAAATACCCTTCGATTCCATTCACCTTTAGCACATGTTCAATCACATCCATCTGAGTGGAAGAAGCCAGCGCCACAAGATATCCTCTCTCCTTCAACTTCTTTAAGACAACTGCTGCCTCCTCACGGAATATGGATGTGTAATCAATCTTCCCAAATATCTCCGCTCCATGGAAATCCTCTTTAAACTCTCTGTGAAGTTCCTCCCATGTCTGCCCGTTATTCACCGCTTTAGCCAGACAGGTCCAGGCATCCTTCCTGGAGCTTCCCACCATGCCATACAGCTGATCCAGAGTGGCTTCCTGATTTTTCGTCCTCACAAAATCCAACTCATGTTTCAGATACTCTTCCTCACTGTCTATGAGAACTCCGTCCATATCGAAAATCACTGCCCTTACTGTCCTGTCCATGTGCGCTTTGCCTTTCACTGTCTTTCTGATTTCCACATTCTCTCCTCTATTTAGATGCTCCTTCGTTGCCCTGCCTAAATCCCATCACCTTTTTGAGAGCCTCCTCCTGGGCCGCGATCACACAGTCGCACCATGCGTCAAACTCCGGATCCTCTCTCTTGCACTCCGGATGGCTCATCACATACGCCACCGCTTTCTTTATCCCCTGATCCGCCCGAATGCGTGCACCAAACCCAGGCACAAGCCTTTTCAGCTTGCTATTGTCAA
>JAETTS010000909.1 GCA_021769025.1 Enterocloster bolteae | reverse complement strand
GTAATCCACCAGCCGGACGATGGTGTCGTTATATATTTTATTCAGGTCGTGATGGTTCAGGTTCCTCAGGAGATGATAGGGAATCTGACGCAGATAGGAAGCCACAGCCTTTTGGGGATTGAGGTGGGACTGCATATTGATGGAGATTAAGCTTTCCTCAAATGCGGTGCCGATTGTCACCAAACGGCTGTGGCTTCTGCTGACCCCTCCCCGCACCCACTGGCGCAGGCTCTCATCCAAAGATTGGTACAGGTATTCCGCTGTCATCTGTGCCTGGTTCACTGCCTCCAGGTTGGAGATGCTTTTCTGGAAGAACAGAAATACAATCACATAATCATTGTAAAAACTCAGGAAGTACTGCTGTCCCGAATTTTCCAGAGCAGTGCTGAATTTATCGTATACCGTGCGCATCAGCCGTTCCGGGCTTCCCGTCTGCTGGATTTCGTAGGCAATGCAGACACGCTTGCAGTCATAGGGAAAGGAGTAGGTATTGCACACTATCCTTATTTCTTCGCTGGACTTGGAACGCATGTCCGACAGCATGGAGAAAAAGGGAGCAAAGTGGTTGGTGGAGGAAAAACGCCTCTGATTCACCTGAATGGTCTCAAGCTCGGTTGACAGGATGGGAAGACAGTTTGTGATGATAGAGACTATGTCATCCGAAAGGGGGGCAGCGTTAATGTCAGCGCAGAGGTAATACCTGCCGCTGGGGATAGGAAAAACGGCAAAGGGTATGATTTGTTTGTTGATCCAGAACCTGCGCGTATTGGAAGCCTCCTTATCGCTGTCAGCCTCCTTGCCGCTCTCTGCATTCTTGGATTTATCGGGCCGGATCACTACACGGCTGGAGGTTTGCAGGAGATTGGCATAGGAATCCGGAATATGGAAATACACGGATTTGTCATTATAGTCGGTTATCAGAATGATGGAATCCGTGTAGGAGGACAGCATGGACAGCATGGAGCTGATTCCGCTGTTGCTGGTGAAAAGCTGGCAAAATTTGCGGGTTTCATTGATGACAAAGGCCTGGTTGGAGAGCTGCCTCAGTTCCAGTTCACGGAATATGACACGCATAATATC
>JAETTS010000908.1 GCA_021769025.1 Enterocloster bolteae | reverse complement strand
ATCCAATGAAGTGGGCTTTGAGGCGGAGGACATTCCTCTGATGGTTGAGGCGATTCCGCTGTCCAGCGAGAGCATTATGCTGGTCATCACTAAAATCGAAGATCCGGAAGAACTGGATACCCGTTTTGCCAAGTTCTCACCTTTCACGGACGACAACCAGAATTCCCTTGTGTCGCAGCTGTCCAGCGAGTTCCTGGAGGGTGCTCCGGATTCCCTGAACTACCTGGAGCCAGGTTCCGTGGAACAGGTTGGGGATGAGAGCGGTACGGACGGTGCCTCTGAAGCTCCTGCCAAGAAGAATACAGGCTCCGTAGCCAGCAGCCGCATTTTCCGCTTCAATAGCCTGGACCGCATAAGCGAGGCTTCCCGGGCCGTATCCGGAATCTATGACGGCGTTAACACGCTGTATAAGAAGCCCGGAACCAGACAGTATTATCTCATTGTAAAACGCCTGGACTGCGGGGACCTGGATTTCTCCCGCGTGTGCAACATATTGGCAGAGTATGCCACCAAGCTGTCAGGGGAATCTGCCAGCGAGGCATATTTTAAGGAGCACTACGAGGTCATCATTCAGGATAACGCCCTTCAGAATCTTGCCAGGATTTAGGAGCTAAACATATTGAACGATTGAAAACACCCCTGAGGCCGTATCGACCCAGGGGTATTATTTTGCCTTAAACGATTTCATGCTGATTGGAATTAGATTCCCTGAAAGCCCGGAACAGTTACTTAAAATATGCCGGGTACTGGTCTCTGAACATCTGCTCGTTCAACATCCACCTGTTCAGATGGAGATCCATTGTCTCTGCGGCCAGCTTTTTATCGCGGCTGCGTATGGCCTCCAGCAGTTTTTTATGGTCCTCAATTATCTTATGGTCCTTAACCGCTGCCACGGACAGGCTGCGGATCCTGTCATAGTGAATCGCCAGCCTCTGGCTCATCTCATAGGTAAGCTCCTTGCGGCAGATGGAAAACAGCTTCCGGTGCATCTCATTGTCCAGCTCCAAAAGCTTCCGGGATGAACCTCCCTCCAGATAAAACTCCTGGAGCCTGATATTCTCATCCAGCCACTGCAGGTCCTC
>JAETTS010000907.1 GCA_021769025.1 Enterocloster bolteae | reverse complement strand
CAGTAGCAAATCTGGGAAGCCAGCTGTCCTGGCCGATTATCTTTCTGGGACTGATCATCGGCGGCATGGGGAGCACCATGGTCAATATTGGAATCTGGATGTTTGTGTTGGTGGTTCTTTTCCAGCTGATTACCCTGCCGGTAGAGTTAAATGCATCCAGACGGGCTGTGGTTTTACTGGATCAGATAGGTATTCTTCAGGGAGAGGAAGTAGGCCAAACCAGAAAAGTGCTGGGGGCGGCTGCCCTCACCTATGTAGCTGCGGCTGCAGCTTCAATCCTGCAGCTTCTTCGTCTGGTGATCCTGTTTGGAGGAAGGCGAAACCGTGACTGATACCATAAACAAGAAGGCCAAGCCTTCCAAGATCCGGGAACTGGCCCTGGACGTACTGTATGAGATTCTTGAAAAAGGCGGATACAGTCACGTGGTCCTTAACCAGGCATTAAGCAAGTACCAGTATTTGGAGAAGCAGGATCGTGCCTTTGTCACACGAGTGACAGAAGGAACCCTGGAATATTTGCTTCAGATTGACTATGTGCTGAACCAGTTTTCCAAGGTGAAGACAGACAAGATGAAGCCTGTTATCCGCACTTTGATGAGGATGTCTGTGTACCAACTACTGTATATGGATCGTATTCCGGATTCTGCTGTGTGCAATGAGGCTGTCCTTCTGGCGCAGAAGCGTCAGTTTCAAGGGTTGAAAGGCTTTGTCAACGGAGTCCTCCGAGCCGTCTCCAGACAGAAAGACCAGCTTGTCTTTCCAGGCCTTTCTGTCAGATATAGCATGCCTTCCTGGATTCTGTCTCTGTGGAGCCAGACCTACGAAACAGCTACCATAGAGACAATGTTGTCCTATTTTTTAAGTCCTCATCCACTTACCGTCCGCTGCAATATAAACCGTACGGACAAGAAAACCATCGTTGGCAGCTTGGAAAGCCAGGGAGTCCAGGTGACAGAAAGCCGGCTGCTTGACAGCGTCCTGTATCTGGAGCATGTGGATTATCTGGACAAGCTGGAAGCATTTTATAAAGGATGGATTCAGGTGCAGGATTTAAGCTCCTGCCTGCCTGGACTGGCCGCCAGC
>JAETTS010000040.1 GCA_021769025.1 Enterocloster bolteae | reverse complement strand
CTATGTAGATGTCTCTGTCCAGGATGACAGCGCCTCCTTTACCATCAAAAATGTATCCGCCAAGCCGCTAAATATCAGCCCTGATGAATTAACAGAACGCTTTGTACGTGGCGACGTGGCACGGACTACAGAGGGCAGCGGACTGGGATTATCCATCGCCAAAGATCTAACCCATCTCCAGGGAGGCGATTTTAACTTGTTCATTGACGGGGATTTATTCAAGGCCCAGGTAAGCTTTCCGGTTATCCGGGAGAAGATTTCTTCGGAGGAAGAGAGAGCCGTGAGTATGGCCGGAAATTACGATCATCAAGCGGAATAAGGGACTGCCTTATGTGGCGGCCCCCTTTGATTTTGAATACAGGGCTTTTGCGCTGACTCCGGGAAGCTTCCCAAGCTTCCCGGATAAGGCGCTGATCTTATCTACAGACGCATCCACCACTACACTGATAATATTTACCTCTTTTTTCTCATAGGGCAATCCCATCCGCCCAATGATATATTCTCCATATTCATGGAGCAGGCTGTTGACTTGTCCCACAGCTGCCTTGTCCTCCACAATGATTCCGATAACAGCAATTCTCGTATCCTGATTCATTTAACGTTTCCTTTCCTTGTACCTTCGCGCCATTTCCACAAACCGCTCTGGAAATGCAGGGTTTGATGGATAATATAGATGGGGAAATCCAAACCAATAGTTTTCTCCTTCTATTATACAGGAATATGTTCGATTTGTAACGGGTTTTATGGCAAAACAATCCTCACCGTTTTTTGTGCTGTCATAGTAGTGAAATTCGTGGCCCTTTATGCATTCCCCCTCTGGCAGAAACCGGCTTTTCTGTTCTTTTAGCTGTATGTAGCCGAACCGCACCAGCTTCCCGGTATACATACAGACTGCCGGAATGACTCCAGCCATCCTGTAGCTTACTCCTTCCTGGTCTATAAGGCGGGAATGAAGATACAGAAAGCCTCCGCATTCCGCCACAGCAGGCATTCCTTGGCCAATAGCCCGCTTTATGGCCTGGCGCATTGGCGCATTGGCGCTAAGTTCTTTTCCATAGATTTCCGGATAACCACCTCCCAGCAACAGCCCACAGCATCCCTCAGGCAGCGCCCGATCATGGAGCAAAGAAACGTATTGGAGCCTGGCTCCATATTCCTCCAGCATCCGAAGATTATCCTGATAGTAGAAACAGAACGCTTCATCTCTGGCGACTGCAATGGATACAGGCTCTGATGACAAGTCTTGGCTGCCCACAGGATATTTTTTTTCATATTCTGGCAGTTCCTTTTCACAAGCGCTCTGGGCAATGTGTATCATTTTCTCTATTGAAACGGTTTGGGCAAACTGTAAAGACAGCATATGGAGTTTCTTTTGAATCTCTGCTGTCTCGTGAGGCATCCGAAGGCCTAAGTATCGGTTCTCAATATGCACTTCTTCCTGCTCCGGAAGGTATCCCAACAGTCTGACAGGAAGTTCTTTCTCCAGCAAGGGTTTTATCATTTCGTAATACCCTCCGGATATTCGGTTGAGTATGACTCCTTGAATCAGGTTCCTATCATCATAAGACAAAAATCCTGAGATCAGAGGGATCACAGAACGGCCCATACCCTTGGCATCAACGATCAGGATGATGGGAGTATGGGTTATCTTGGCAAGATGGTAGGAAGATCCTTCCTCCCGGATACCGCCCAGGCCGTCATAAAGCCCCATCACACCTTCCAGAACCGCCAGATCGTCTTCTCTTTGGCCTTTCAGGAAAAGTTCCAAAGTCTGTTGTTCCCCTGTGAAAAAGGTGTCCAGATTGTTTGATGGAACCTGAATCACCTGCCTATGGAACATGGGATCAATATAATCCGGCCCACATTTATAGGCAGCTACCGTAATCCCCCTGTCTTTCAATGCCTGAAGAAAGGCGCAGGTAATCATGGTCTTACCGCTTCCGCTTTTAACGGCAGCAATCATCAGTCTTTTTCTTTTCATCCTTTTTCCTCTGGGTTTGTTGTAAAACGGAATGCGCTGATCCATACTGGATTCTCCGCCTGCATCATATGGTATCTTCCCGCTTCTTTTGCCCTGCTAACCTGCAATTCTATGATCTCCTTATCCACCACCGGATATAGGTGCAACAGTTCTTTGATCTCACAGATAGTCTCTATGGTAATGGCATTGGCCACCACACGCATGTGGGGATTGATGTGGTATAAAGCGGCTATAATTTCCTTCATCTTTCCCCCACTGCCGCCGATAAACCCATGGGTTGCTGGAGGCAGTTTATAAAGCCCCTCCGGTGCCTGGGCCTCCACTATGGAAATATTGTCCAGGCAAAACTGATTCTGATTGCTGCGGATCAATTCTATGGCTTCCTTTTTCTGCTCAACTGCATATACCTGGATCTGGTCAGACATACCGGCAATTTCCACAGCGATGGAACCGGTTCCACTTCCAATATCATATACCACGGCTTTCTCATGCAGCCTTAGCTTACAGATGCTTACCTGTCTTACTTCTTCTTTTGTCATGGGAACCTGGCCCCGGATCAGTGCATCGTCTGTAAGGCAGGGGGACAAAAGTCTTGGAACTGCTTTCGGATTTTTAACCAGGCAGGTATACAGCCCTTCTTCGGTCACCTGGCAGCATTCCTTCGGAGTCAGAACCCTGATCTTCTGGTTCTCGTAGGACATCTGATATCCAGTGGCTATCTTACAGTCCGTCAATCCGGTTTCTGTTAAGGTTCTTCCCAGGCGAATCATATCTTCTGCCCCGGACATCAGGAGAAAAGTTTTCTCCTCCTGTTTGATCTTCCTGGCCAGATTGCACAATTCTTTTCCGTGAAGGCTGTAGATGGCAGCGTCTTCATATCGTTCTCCCAGGCAGGCTGCCAGACAGGCAACGCTGGAGATCCCCGGCAGGATCCGCAGGGATGCTGCCAACCGTTCATTGAGGATCTCCTCTTTCAAAGCATGATATACGCTGTGGCAACCGCTGTAAAAACCGGTATCTCCGGAAAAAAGAATCACTACATGGATCAAAGCATTTCCCTGGCACCGGCCCTGCACCTGTTTTAGGTAAGGAATGATCTGCCCTGCCTGATAACATGACTTTTTTTCCGGGCATTGAGGGAAGGAGGCCAGAAGCCTGTCCGCTCCTATAAGGATATCTGCCTGGGCGATGGCCTGCTCTGCCTCTCTGGTAAGCTGCTTTGGATTTCCCATACCAATTCCCACAAGGGTTATCCACAGAAATGAACGGATCGTTAAAGGCTGTCCACAGATTGCCTCCAGCTTTTCACACACTTGTTGAAAGGTGTCTCCACGTTCCTCCTGGGGATGACCGATGACAAATGTCTGAATTCCCGCGTTCCTAGCTGCCTCTGTTTTTTCCTGGAATCCTCCCTGTCTTCCGCTTTTTTTGGTAACAACACAGGTAATTCGATACTGGTTGATTATGGCTTCATTCATTTCACATGAAAATGGTCCCTGCATAGCGATCATCTGCCGCCCTATAAGCCCCTGGTTGAGACAGGCAGAAATGCTTTCCAGGCTGGGAAGTATCCGTACATAAAGCCTGCTTCTTAAATTGCCAGAGGCACAATAGACCGGCAATTCTTTGGTGCCTGTGGTCAGGAGAATGTTTCCCTCCAATTTTTCAAGGGCTTTTGCGCACTCTTCATTGCTGGTAAAATATCTCACGGTTTCCTGTTCCACTTCCTGTCTGGTCTCCCGCTTTAGGCGCATGTATGGAACCGCACATTCGTCCGCAGCCGTCCGGATGTTCTTCGTTGCCCCGTCGGCATATGGATGAGTGGCATCAACCACAGCATACACGGAATGGTCTTTGATAAACTGCCTGATTTCTGCTGCATCCATCCGCCCGCAATGAATGGTTCTAACGGGATAGGGCGACAAAATAGTCTCCCCGTATTCTGTGGCCACACATACGATATGAGGGATATGGTGTGCCGCCAAACACTCTGACAATTCCCTTCCTTCTGTGGTCCCTCCAAATAATAACAATGTACTCAATTTGATCCCCTCATCTGTAATCTGCTTTCTGCTTTCGTCTGGTAGCCCCGCCTGGTGATCAGTTTTCCATCTATGATCTCCGACTGGGAATTTCCGATAAATACAGTGGTAAACATATTGACTTCCTGGTCTCTTAATTCACGTAAGGAACATGTCACTATTTCTGTCCCTTCCCTTCCTATGTTCTCCACATATCCGCAGCAGCGAGCCTCCTCCATATGCTTAAGCAGAAGGTCACAAGCTTTCTTAAGATATCCCTTCCGTTTCCGGCTGGAAGGATTGTATATGACGATGGCAAAGTCCCCCAGAGCAGCAGCCAGAAGGCGTCTCTCTATGGTGTCCCACGGTGTCAGAAGATCGCTAAGGCTGATGACACAGAAATCATGGTTGACAGGAGCTCCCAAAAGCGCTGCCCCACTGCTTGCGGCGGTAACTCCTGGGATTACCTGAAGCGTAACCTCTGGGTAGTCTTTTCCAATCTCGTACATCAGAGATGCCAGCCCATAGATTCCAGCATCCCCACTGCAGATCAGCGCTACCTTCTTCCCTTTCTTTGCCTCCTGGAAGCACAACCTGCACCGTTCCGTTTCCTGCCCCATAGGAGTGGAGCGCTGTTCTTTCTGTGCAAATCGCTCTCCTAAGAGCTGGAGATAGACGGTATATCCGATGATTACGTCGGATTGATCCAGAGCCGTAAGGGCCTGGCCGGTCATCATTTCCTCTTTCCCGGGACCTATTCCCACAATGGTGATGTTATGTTTCATAAAAATTCACACTCCAACTTCCTTTCGCGACGGCAATGGTCATACCGTCTTTTGCATGTTTCTCATATACTAACTCTCCACCAGGGCCAGCTGCTTTCAAAGCTGCCCGCTCACACACATTGTCAACTCCAGTTATCTTTTTGACAAATTCTGATCCATGGACTGCCTCTGTTATCTCTTCCAACTCTTCTGGCGTGTAGGTGATATAAGGAATTCTTTGCTTTCTGCTCCAGGCAATCAGGCCTTGCTCTTTGCTTTTTAAGGTGATGGTTGCCAGTGCGTTTACCTGTTCCGTCGAGAGTCCGGCTTCGTTTAAGGACTGTCTGATAAATGATTCAATGGTTTTCGCGTCTTTTCCCTTGCGGCATCCTATGCCGATGGTGTATGGCCTGGGCTTTAGCCGTAAGGAGGCATCCCCATGTTCTTCTCCAGAGGATACCAGGATGTCAACGGTTCTCTGGGGAGGGTATTCTGCTATCTTAACCTGTGCCGGCGGGTGGCTTTTATGGGACAGGTGTCCGGATTCTACAGAGAGGGTAATGGGTTCTCCTGATAAGATTTTGGAGGATACGGTTACAATTCCCTGTGGGTTCTCAATGAACAGGTTATTTTTTTGTGCAAATATGTCTGCGGCAAAGACATGGTGGAGATCTGTGGCAGTTGTGATAACCGGTACCGCACCTATGTTTTCTGCTATGGCACAGGCAAGGCTATTGGCACCTCCTATGTGGCCGGACAGAAGAGGGATCACATATGTTCCGTATTCGTCGGTTACAAGCACCGGGCTGTCGTGCAGCTTATGGGTTATATGAGGGGCAATGGCACGGACTGCAATTCCACAGGCCCCGATGAAGAGGAGAGCATTTTTTTCCTCCATCTGTCGGCAGGCCCATTGGCTGATGCTTTCTTCCACAAACGGTATTCTTTGCTCTTTTCCGGCTTTTTGGCATTTGGTATAGAGGTGAATTTCGTGTTCTGGAAGCTGTTTTGAGAGATTTTGGGATAGGGTGCAGCCTTGTTTGGTAAAACTGATTATGCTTATGTTCATGGTTCTCCTAATGATTTATAATGTGAAGCATAGCGGTACATAAGGCGCCAAAAGACAGCGCCTAAGTACCGATGGTCTTCAAGTACCCTGAAGAAGAGTGTATAACTCCTTCTCCGGGCTACGTTGTCTCTGACGGATGAAGGATAACGAACGGTTATTGTTGGTATTTTGCTACACGATTCTTCTCTATACTTTTCGGTATTCTGTCGGGAAATCTGCTGCATATAGCCTGGAGCGTTGGTAATTGCTGCAGCGGATGACATCTCCTACTAAGACCAGGGCTGTTTTTGTGATGTGGTTCTTGCATGCGGTAGCATATAACGTATCTACGGTACAGAGGCAGGTTTTTTCTTCTGGCCAGGTTGCTTTGTAGATTAATGCCGCAGGAGTTTTATGGTGATATCCTCCGGCTATGAGCCGTTTGCTTAATTCTTTTAGCATGCCTGTGCTTAAGTAGATGGCCATGGACGCATGATGTGCCGCAAGGCTTTCGATGCTTTCGCTTTCTGATACTTTGGTTTTTCCTTCCATTCTGGTGATGATTAAAGTCTGGGATATACCTGGTAAGGTGTACTCCAGGTTCAGGGAGGATGCTGCCCCAAAACATGCGCTGACTCCCGGGCAGCTTTCGAAGGGAATTCCTGCTTTGTCCAACTCATCCATCTGCTCTCGCACGGCTCCGTAGATACTTGGATCTCCGGAATGCAGGCGGACGATGGTTTTCTTGTTCCTCTCTCCTTCTTTCATAACCTTCAGGATCTCTTCCAAAGTCATTTGGGCTGTGTTATATGTTTCACATTCTTGTTTCCCATAATCAAGAAGCTGTGGATTGACCAGAGAGCCGGCATAGAGGATGATATCCGCCTGACCAAGGAGCCTCATTCCCCGAACCGTGATCAGGTCAGCTGCGCCGCTTCCTGCACCTACAAAGTAAACCATGTTTGTGCCCCCTTGCTTTTTGCCAGTTCTCCAAATTCATTGGTATATAAAATACAGTCTGCCTGCAGTTTTTTATTTCCCCGCCGCTCCAGATGGTAACAGACGCTCTCTGCCACATCCTTCATCACCGGTGTCAGTTTTTTACTGTCTGCCAAGATCCGGACTGCCTCCTCGGTGGTAACACATTCCAGGATTCTCAAGGCCTGCTCTGATGTCACGCCTTCCCGGATGGCGAAGGAGGCCAAAATCTCCATTCTGCAGTCCGCTTCTCTGGAATGGGTATTCATGATCCCTCCGGCCACCTTGATCAACTTTCCTATATGGCCAGCCAGAAGAAGCTTCTGGAATCCCAATTCTACTGCCATATCTATGGTATTGCCAATAAAATTGCTGCATTTCACGCTTTTATCCAAATCGTAACCGTATGTTTTCATCATGAAGTCTGCCCCATAGTTTCCCGGTGACACGACTACATTGTTGTAGCCTTCTGCCCGCCGCTGGCTTAGTTCCACCCGAATGGTGTCTAAGATGGCCTGTCTGCTCATAGGCTCCACGATTCCACTGGTTCCTAATATGGAGATCCCTCCCACGATCCCCAGCCTGGGATTGTATGTCTGTGCAGCCAGGCGCTCGCCTTCTGGAGAGGAGATAAGGATCTTCAAACCGCCTTTATAATCTGCCAGACTGCAGACCTTTCGCACTTCCTGTTCAATCATCTGCCGGGGGATCCGATTAATAGCTGCATGTCCCACTGGCTGGTCAAGTCCAGGCTTTGTGACTCTGCCTATGCCAACGCCTCCATCGATCTCTATAAATACCTCTTTTCCAGGTTTTTCTGTCATCTCCTGGTTCACGGTTCTGGCTTCCTGGCCGGCTTCGGCGCAGGGTGAGGGTGGCATATATGAAACCTCCCCATAGATTCGCATTCCCGTAGTGACATCCGGGTCATCGCCTCCATCCTTCTCCACGGCACAGCTGACCTTTGCCTCCTGACAGCAGATGTCCAGAAGTTTGGCTGTATAGAGGAGGCCTTTAGGTGTCTTGATGGTAATCTCTTCCTTCTTTTCTCCTGTAAGCAACATATAGGCGGCAGCGGCGGCGGCCGCTGTTGCGCAGCTTCCAGTGGTAAACCCATATCTCATATCTTGTCTCACCTCTCTGGCGAAGTTAAGGGACAGCACGTCAGCTTCTGTATTGCCTCATAGAGAAGTGCATTGCAGATTGCCGCTGCGATGCTGCTCCCCCCTTTTCTTCCCTTATTTACAATATAAGGAACCGTAGCCTCCATGATTTGTTCTTTCGCAACCTCCACATTCACAAAGCCTACAGGAACCCCGATGATAAAGGCTGGGGTATACTGGCCCTCCTCTATCATTTTGTGAAGCTGAATCAGGGCCGTTGGGGCATTTCCTATGGCAAATATGACAGGGCCCCGGATAGCCTTTGCCTTCTCCATGCTGACAGCGGCACGGGTAGCTCCTCTCTCCCTTGCCAACCTGGCCACATCTTCGTCTGCCATAAAGCAGTGGGCCTGTCCTCCCAGTCTGGCCAGCGCTCTTTTATTGATCCCGGCAAAGGCCATATTGGTGTCTGTCACAATGTGGGCCCCATCCAAAAGAAGCTGTATGGCGATGGCCGGCGCTTGCCTGGAATACATCATGGTTTCCCCATAATCGAAATCTGCAGTGGTGTGGATCACCCGTTTTGTGATTGGCTCCTGGTCTGGGGGGATATGGATGCCTTTTTTTGAAAGTTCCTGTGAAAGAATCTCAAAACTTTTCTGTTCAATCTCCTCTGGCAGGAGAGATTCTATCTTATGTTCCATGTCTGATTTATTTCTCCGATTCTTTTTAGTAAGGTTTCATTTTCTTCTCTGGTCTTTACTGCAATCCGGTAAAATCCTTTTTTTAATCCCCGAAAGTTTTCACAGTCCCGAATCAGGATTCCTCGCCCCAGCAACAGCTGGTAGAGAGGAATCTCGGTGTACACCAGAATAAAATTGGCGCTGCTGGTAAAGACAGTGAATCCTTCCTTCTTTAAGCCAGACTGCAACATGTCCCGTTGGGCCTTTACATAGGCGGCGGTCTGTGTGGCAAACCCTTCCAGACTGGCACACGCGATTCCTGCCTCCTGGGCAAAACAGGAAAGATTCCATTCCGGAAGCTGATTTCGGATAGCTTCCACAAGCAGCGGATTGGAGCATACCAAAAAGCCCAGACGAACCCCTGGTATGGCATACAATTTGGTAAATGCTCGTATGATGATCACATTGTTAAACTGCTGAATTGCAGGAATCATTGAACATTCTTCATTACAGAAAGGGGCAAAGCATTCGTCCAGGATGACTGTGATGTTGTTTTCCTTGCAGAGATGTAAAAGCGAGATCAGGTGTTGCCTCCCTATCAGCTTTCCTGTAGGATTGTTGGGATTGGCCAAAAACAGCAGATCTGGCTTGTCAGCCAATATCCGGAGAAAGGAATCTTCTTTAAGTCCTCCTTCGTAAAAGATGATTTCTCCTTCTCCTGCCTGTGCGGCATGTTGGTAGCCATAAAAAGAAGGAATAGGGATGATGGTTTTGTCTGGCTTTATGCCATGGATGATTGCCATAAAAAGCTCTGAAGCTCCGTTTCCGAAGAGTAAGTTATCCTGTGGAATAGTCCACTTGTGTTCTCTCTGGAACATCGCACTGACTGCTTTTTTTAGATTCTCTGATAAAGGATCCGGGTATCTGACAGATTTTTCTACGGCCTGACAGAGGGAGTCCGCTACGGCTTTTGGCATGCCCAGAGGATTGATATTGATTGAGAAGTCCATCTCTACCTGATTCCTGTAGATATCTCCTCCGTGAATGATGTTCATTGGCGTACTCCTTTTCCTGTTGCGCTTTTTGTCTTGTGATTGTAAGGTATCCTCGGTCACCGAATGTAAAATTGTATCCATAACATGACAGCAGCGCATATGGTTTCCCCAAGCCAGGCAGTAATGATCATCAGTTTATTCGCCCCCTTGATGTCTTCCCATTGTGCCCTGCGCAGATTGTCTCCGATATATGGCTTCTTTACTACCTTCCCAAAATAGACGGCATCTCCTGCAAGCCGAAGCCCCAGGGCCCCTGCACATACGGCCTCCGTCTGTGCCGAATTAGGGCTTGTATGGTTTCCCTTGTCTCTCCTGTAGATACGAACCGCCCGCCTTCCGGAACATTCCTTTCCTGCCAGAAAAGACGCTGCGATCATCAGCCAGGCGCTGATTCTTGCCGGAAGATAATTGACAACATCATCCAGCCTGGCGGCAGCTCTTCCAAAAAACAGATATCTCTCATTCTTATATCCAACCATGGAATCCATTGTATTTACCGCCTTATACAAAAATCCCAGTACAGGGCCCCCTAATGCTGTATAGAACATCGGTGCCACCACCCCGTCGGAAGTATTCTCCGCCACGGTTTCAATGGCTGCTCTGACAATCCCCTCTTCATCCAGGCAGGCCGTGTCTCTCCCTACAATCATGGAAACTGCCTGCCTGGCTTTCTCTGTGTCACCTTGTTGTAAGGCTTTACAGACTTTCATGCTCTCTGTCTTCAGGCATTTGGCAGCAAAAAGCTGGTACGTCATAATCGTTTCCATCGCAACTCCAACATATGGGTGGAGCAGATAGCTTCCTGCCAAAAGGCCTGCAGATACAATCAGCGTACCCAAAAGCATAAACACCACCAGATACACTCCCAGACAGAGTTTCTCCCTATCGCTTTGCTCTCTCCCTCTTAAAAGCCACCTTTCCATCCTTGTGATCATCCTGCCCATAAGCCTGACAGGATGAGGAAGCGTGCAGGGATCTCCCAACGCCATATCCAGCAGAAATCCTCCCATGAATGCAGCTGTATGGTATTTCATCTTTCGGTTCCCCCCTGTAACCTTCTTACTTAATTCTCTGCCCTATTCCACAGAACACCCGCTCCACGCTTTCCGCCTGCTTTGCTATTCTCACAAGGATTCTTCCCATTCGCTCCCGGTACGCCCTCTCCTCTGCTTCCAAAGGGACGATTCCGCTGCCGACCTCATCACTGATTACGATACATCTGGGACAGTCCTCCAATATCCTTTTAATCTCTTCCTCCGGGTTTCCTCCGTCTGCAATCCTCCGTTTCACCCATGTATGCAGGTGGTTCACTACCAAAGTCTCCTCTGTCTTTTCCGGCAGAGTGCCATCCAGGACTGCCTCCATATCCAAACCATAGGTTCGGATCACATACGCTAATTTCCCTTGTGCATATCCTCCGATGATCAGTCTCATTTCTCCTCCATGTCTAGTACATCCAACTCATAACCGCCACAGCCACAGCCATCCACACCTCACACCTTACCACGAACCAGCCAGCTGTATCCCCCGTAATTCCTCCCAATTCCTTCATGCACCTTCGATGGTATCTCCAAAATACCACTAAAGCTACAACGATCCCAGCCAAGGCTGACCACCTGTCTGCCATCACCATCCAGCAGGCTCCAAACGCTGCCTGAACTTTCAACCATCCATTCACCCTCTGCTTCTGCGCCCCATCTGCGAAAGCATACAACATCCCAGCCTTTTTCGCCGATGGAAAGCATACCACTCCGATCCCACTTAGGCATCTTGCCAGAAAAAATCCACCGTACAGCACTCCCAGACACCTCCTGTCCTGAATCTCCGAGACCGCTGCCAGGTAGATCATTCCATATACCCCCAACATGATTACTGCAAATGCTCCGATATGAGGATCCTTCAAAATCTCCAGCTTCTTCTCTTTTGTCTGGTATGAATGAAATGCGTCCATCGTGTCCATAAATCCGTCCACATGGAATCCCCCTGTTATGAGCAGAGGAATCACTGCCATCCCCAGGCTCCTGCACAAATTTCCTGTCTGACCCCAAGCACATACCCGGTTCCACAGAAAAAGACCGGCTCCTATAACAGCCCCCACCCACGGAAAAAAACACAGCATATACCTCATATCTTCCTCTTCCCACGAAAACTGGGGAACCGGAATCTTAGAATAGATAGAACATGCGATCACCATTGCCTTTAAAATATGCATATCAGCTTCCCTTCACAATCACCGGAATCCCAGCCACCACTTCCACCACTTTCTCTGCCCGTTCTGCCAGACTTCCATGAATCTTTCCCACTGCCCGTATATAAGCCATCGTCGTCTCATCATATCTGGTTCCGTCCTCAAACACATTTCCACTTACCACCACCAGATGGGTCAGTCCCATCCTAAGGGCCAGAATCCCGTCTACAACTTTCTCCGCCACAGACGCTTCTGACTGTATCCCGTTTTCTGAAAACATCTCGTTGGCAGTAAGATTCAACACACACTCCAGCAACGCTGTCTTCTCCCCGTCCTCCATCTTCTCAAGTGCTCTTTCGATATCGGTCTTCTGTTCGATGGTTACAAATCCCTTCCCTTTCCGAAGCTGCCTGTGTCTGGCAACCTTTTTCTCACCCTCCTTGTCATAGACTTTCATGGCTGCCAGATAGTACTTCCTTTTTCCTTTGGAAAGGGTCTCCATACACGCTTCTGCATATGCCGATTTTCCACTTCCACTTCCGCCGATT
>JAETTS010000039.1 GCA_021769025.1 Enterocloster bolteae | reverse complement strand
GGAGCAATCAATTCCGCAAAGAGAATGTTGGCAGATGGGATTTTGACACTTGAAAAAATTGCGGAATACGCAGGACTTCCACTTGACGAAGTGAAAAAACTGAAAGCAGAACGGACAGCATAGTAAAACCGTAGGCCGGAAATCTAAAAACAGGTTCCCGGCCTTATTTTTTGCCCTGAAATGCAAATTTTCTGTGAATTTGATTAAAAAGTCCTTTACAAAACGTCACTGAGCAAATAGACAAGGATGTTTGGCTGAATATAATGCGGTCATAGCTTTGCGTGTACGCAAAGGCGCAGGCAATGGGTGCTTAATTTATCGGATACCTTTAGACGAACCAGGACTTTTTTATGGGCGCAGAATGGATGTGGCTTGTTCCATGATTTCTACTATCTCGTACATGTTGGTAATGGTTCCCACCGCAAGCCTGTCTTTGATTCCGTAGAAGTCCAGGCAGGTTCCGCAGGTGACGATGGTGACGCCTTCTGCTTCCAGGTTCTTGAAGTCTTCCAGTGAGTCTGAGCCCTGGCAGGTTAGGTAGGCGCCGGAATTGTAGCAGACAATGGTCTCTGGCAGTGTGTCTTGTTTGGTCAAGGCGAAGATGAAGGCTTTCATCAGTGCTTTTCCCAGTTTTGCGTCGCCGTTTCCCATCATGTTGGCGGAGAGGATGGCTACCATTCCTTTTTTTCTGGAGTCGGGGGTGCAGGTTTCTTGGTCTGGTTGCGGCTGGTTTGGTTGGTCTGGCTGCGGCTGGTCTGGCTGAGCTTGGTTGGGTTGTTTTTGGTTTGGCTGGCCTTGGTCTGGTTGTGGGGTAACGGGGGTGGGGTGGGCGGCTGTGGGGGATGTGGAGAATGGCTTGGGGGGAATCTGGATGGTTACCTGGTATTGGGTGTCTGATTTTTTCTCACCGGCGGCGGCAAGGCCTTTTTGGGCAGCGAATTTTTTCAGGTTCTGGACGGCGATTTCGTTGTCTACCAGAACGGTTAGGATGCCTTCTTCTTTGAATTCTCCGATTGCTTTTTTGGTATTTACTACGGGGAGGGGGCAGGCAAGGCCTCTTGCGTCTATGAGTCTTTTTTCCATGTTGTTTTTCTCCTTTTTGTTTGTATTAGGGGCTGGGTGTCTTTATTGAGTGTCTTTATTGAGTATCATAATTGGGTGGCCTGGGAGGTGGCTGCGTCTTGGGGGGCTGTGTTTTATGGCTGGATGGAGTTTTCTTCTGCCAGCTGTTTCATGGCCTGAATGGCTGTGTCTATTTCTTCTTCGGTGTTGTAATGGGAGAAGCTGAAACGGACTGCGCCTTGTTCTATGGTTCCCAAGGCCTGGTGCATCAGGGGGGCGCAGTGGGCGCCGGGACGGGTGGCGATATGGTATTTTGTGAACAGCTGGTCGCTGACAAGGGAGGAATCCCAGTCTGCCAGGTTGAGGGTGACTATGGGACAGCGGTTGTCTGTGTCGTAATCGCCGTATAGTTTTATTCCTGGAATGTCTTTTATTCCCTGGTGGAAGCGGCGCATGAGCTTGAGCTCTTGTTGTCTTATGTTGTGGATTCCTGTGTCTTGCAGGTAGGTTATGGCGGCATGGAGTCCGGCGATTCCGTGTCCGTTCTGGGTTCCGGCTTCAAGGGCTGTGGGCATCTGGGGGGGATGGTTTTTTTCGTAGGTTTGTATTCCGCTTCCGCCGGTTTTTAAGGGGCGTATGTTTATGCCTTGTTTCACGTATATTCCGCCGGTGCCCTGGGGGCCTAGAAGGCTTTTGTGGCCGGTGAAGCAGAGGACATGGATTTTCAGGTCTTGTACGTCGATGGGGATTATGCCTGCGGTCTGGGATGCGTCTACTATAAACAGCAGGTTATGGCTGTGGGCTATCTGGCCTACGGCCTTGATGTCTATAAGGTTTCCGGTTAGGTTGGAGCCGTGGGCGCAGATGATGGCGCGGGTGTTTTTCCTGATTGCCTTGGCAAAGTCTTGAGAGGCAATGCGGCCTTTGGGGTCGCAGGGGAGTATGGTTATCTCTATGCCTTTTGCCTCCATCTGGTACAGGGGGCGCAGCACGGAGTTGTGTTCGGATACAGTGGTTATCACGTGGTCTCCTGGATTTAGGATGCCTTTTATGGCAATGTTCAGGCTTTCTGTGGCATTCATGGTGAAGGCTATCTGTGAGGGGCTTTCTCCGTTGAAGAACTGGTTTAGTTTTTTTCTGGTGCTGTACAGGTTCCGGGATGCGTGAAGGGTGGCTTCGTGAGCGCCTCTTCCGGCATTTCCCAGGGAGCACAGGGCTTCGGCTACGGCTGTTTTTACACAGTCTGGCCTTTTTAGGGCTGTGGCTGCATTGTCTAAGTATATCATGGGTTTCAGACCTCGCATTCTTGTATGGCTTGGGTTTTGATGCCTGCTTGTGCTATGGCATTGGTAATCATCTGGCGGCTTTCTGGGCTGGTGCACCAGGCCAGGCCGCATCCGGCGGAAATGGAGCGGGGGACGGGAATCAGCCGCCCTTCTATCTGCCTTTGGCGGCAGAATTCTTCCATTTCCATGGCTTCTTCTGTGGTGTGAAAGGTGATTATCAGCTTTTGTTCTTTTTTTCGCATTGTTTGGCTCCATTAAGGGGATGGGTTCTACTGTACGTGGATTTCTGTCTGTTCTCTGGGGATTATCTGTCCTATGATGGCTGCTGGCAGGCCTTCTTTTTTCAGGGCTGTCAATAGTTCTTCTGCCTGGCCTGGTGCTGCGGCTATCAGGAGTCCGCCGGAGGTCTGGGGGTCAAACAGTATTTCTTCCATGGCGAAGGGAATCTGCCTGAATTTGACGTGTGCTGCCATATGGTTGCGGTTTTTCTGGCCGGCTGCTGTCAAGAAGAATTCGTCGGCGTAGTGAAGGGCTTCTGTCATAATTGGTATCTGGGGGCTGTACAGGATGGCGGAGTGTCTTTTGTCCAGCATCTCGTGAAGGTGTCCTAATAGTCCGAAGCCGGTGACATCGGTGCATGCGTGTATTTCGTAGTCTCTGCAAATCTGGGAGGCTTGTTTGTTTAACATGGTCATGGAGGTTGTGGCTTCTTCCATGGCTTCTGGTGATGCCTCGCCAATGCGGCTGGCGGTGCAGATGATTCCGACTCCCAGTTTTTTGGTCAATAGGAGACAGTCTCCTGGCTGGCCCTGGTTGTTGGGGTATATCTGTCTGGGATGGATGGTGCCGGTGACGGACAGGCCGTATTTGACGGTGTCGTCTGCGATGGAGTGTCCGCCTGCCAGGGTTCCGCCTGCTTCTATGACTTTCTCGCTTCCTCCGCGCATGATTTCTCCTAGTATGTTTAGGTCCATATTTTCTGGGAAGCAGACGATATTCAGTGCTGTCTTTACCTGGCCGCCCATGGCGTAGATATCGCTTAAGGCATTGGCTGCGGCTATTTTGCCGAAAAGATAGGGGTCGTCTACCATGGGAGGGAAAAAGTCCAGCGTCTGCACAATGGCCAGGTCGTCTGTTACCTGGTATACGGCTGCGTCGTCTCTGCTGTCGTATCCGATTAAGAGGTTGTTGTCTCTGGGGCCTTTGGGAAGGCGGTCCAGTACATGGGATAATACGCCTGCGCCTAGTTTGGCTGTGCAGCCGCCGCCTTTGCAAAATATGATTTTTTCGGACATGGTTTTCTCTCTTTTCTGGTTTTGGGTTCTTGTTTTGTTTATCCTATCATATAAGTTTTTCTGAATCAATACAATTATTTAAGCATATCTTTTTTATCTGCTTTTATAATAGAAGCGTAAATGCTGCTTGATAATACGTGCAACACGTGTTATTATATACCTGTAAGGGGGTGGAGCATGAAAGACAGGGATTTGCTAAAGCTTTTGAAGAAAAATGGATGGACTGTGATTCGAGTAAACGGAAGCCACCATATTCTTCAAAAAGATGGGAAAACTACCGTTGTTCCTTTGCATGGGAAAGATGTTCCAACTGGCTTACTTAACCGTATTCTTAAGGAGGCGGAACTGAAATAATCCTTCTTTATTTTTATGTATGGAGGTATCATTATGTTGTTTGTATATCCTGCTGTCTTCCATAAGGAGGAAGGCGCGTATTGGGTTGAATTTCCTGATTTGGAGGGCTGCCATACTTATGGTGAGTCCCTGAATGAAACCATGGAGGCTGCGCAAGAGGCTTTGGCTGGTTATCTTCTTACTCTTCTGGAGCAGAGAAAAGTGATTGCTTCTCCTTCGGATATTTCTTCTATTCATGTGAATGACGGCTTTTCTTCTCTTGTGTCCTGTGATATAAATCAATATAAAGAAACCAAAGCGGTAAAAAAGACATTAACTATTCCTTCATGGCTGAATGACCGGGCTATTTCTATGGGGATAAATTTTTCTCAGGTACTGCAGGAGGCTCTTCTTTCTAAAATACAGGCATAAAAGTGAAATATCTTGCCCTGAATGTAACTATTGGAAACACTTCAAGGGCAATGTCGTTTAGTTAAGGTCCGCCGTGAGAGGGACTTATTTTGTGTTCTCCTGGGCACGCTCTTCACGTCACCCTCCGGGTATATTGTTCACACTGGGCTCGAAAAGACCTTGCCAAGTGTTCACTGAAGTGCGAGCGTGCCCAGGAGAATACAGCAGGATTCCTTTCTCAGGCGGCCTTTTCATGATTTTTTAAACATTAAAAACTAATCTTCATCGAATCAGGGCAAGTGTTTGTCAAATATCGAACGGTATTGGGATTTTCTGTAAACTGGTTATTATCACATTGGGTATCCCTTTTTTCTTCAGGATGTTCTTTATCTCTTCTGCCTGTTTTATCTGTTCTCTGTCATCGCATTTATTCAGGATTACGTAGTAGTCTTTGTTTTCGGTATTTTTTCTGGTTCCCTGGGGGGAGGACAGGATTTCTGCCAGGTCTTTTTCTGTCATTATGTGGCTGGAATGGGTTCTCAGCAGTTCCATGGCTTTTTCTTTGCGGAAGCATATGTCTTCCAGCCTGCCGCCCAGTGCATCGATTCCCATGACTCCAAGGACGATGTCGCTTTGTTTTGGTATGACTGGCTCTGTCTGGGCTGGCACTTTACAGGGTAAATGTCTGGCGCCGTCGGCTTCTATGAGCAGGATGTCTGCTATTGTCTGCAGGTCTGTTAGTTTTGTGTTTCTGGGCCATATGAGTTTGCCTTCTGGGGCGTCGGTGCCTGCCGCAATAACGGAATGATGTTTAAGCAGGTTTTGTAATTGTTCTTTGTTGTCTGCAGTGGGGAAGGCGGCAGGCTTTTTTATGTGGGTGGTGGTGGTGATGATTACTTTTTTTCCATGGCTGGCGTACCAGTGGGCCAGGGTATACATAAGGGTGGTTTTACCGCCTGCGCCTACAATGGAAATGACATGTTTCTGGTCTTTTATGAATGGGAAATCGGATTCTGTAATCTGGGCTGCAGGTTGTGGTGTATTGATATCTTCTGGTGTATCGATATCTTCTAATTCTGCTGTCGGAATCTGGCACAGGCCTACGTCGTCCATGTGTCTGTGCAGAATCTTTTTTCCGCCCTGGTCTCCTTCTAATGTCTTTAGTTCTTCGTAATAGTTTGAGGAGAAGATGACGGGGTTTTTGCTTTCTTTGTTATGGCTGGCGGCGGCAATTCCGCAGTCATGCCGCCTCCAGTACTGAATTAGTTTTTCCACGGATTCCAGGGTAAGGCCTGGCTGGTCTGCCACTGCAAACAGGCAGCCCTGGGACTGTGGTGAAATCTGTGCAAGCTGCTCTAGGCCTATTCGAATGGAGCTGGAAATTCCTCTTTCTGGGGCAGGATTGGCCACCGCCTGGAATCTGGGAAAATTGGTGTCTATATCGGAGAAGATTTCATGGTACTGGGTTACTACAATGACGTGGTTAAGCAGGCGAGCCTTTTTTGCTTCATATATCGTCTCAAGGAGATGACGGTAGATGGGCTTTCGGTTTATGGGATACAGCAGTTTATTTCCTCTGAAGCGAGTGCTGTTTCCGGCTGCAAGTATTATGGCATCTATCATTTACGCCACCTCCTTCTATTGATTTTCTCAGACTACCACTTCTCCTCATTTCCGCAGGCTGCCCTTCTCCTCATTTCTTCAGGCTGCCCTTCTCCTCATTTTCACAGGCTGTCCTTCTCCTCATTTCCGCAGGCTGTCCTTCTCCTCATTTCCACAGGCTGCCCTTCTCCTCATTTCCACAGGCTGCCCTTCTTCACATTTTCGCAATCTACCCTTTCTTCACATCCTGGCGCACCACAACTTCCAGCACGCCTCCGGCGATGCATCTTGCCTTGTCGGAAATGGTGGTGCAGTTTTCTTTCTGTTCTTTCCTGGGGTCGATATCGGCAATCTTAAGTCCTTTTGTCACTGGATATCCGTCTCGGATGATTCCTCGCAGGACTCCGGTTAGGGTGGCTGTCACGTGGGTTTCTCCGATGGCTGCCAGGGTGTCGCCGGCTTCTACCAAATCGCCGATTTCTGCTATCACGTGGATATGGCCGCTGGCCGGGGCGTGTATGACTCTTTCTGCCCCGTAACCGCCGATGATTCCTGGAATGCCGGTGTTGGGAATGGCGCATCCTTTGGAAAGGATGCGGCCAAGCTGATGGCCTCTCATGGTTTCTATCACATAGTCTACGTCTTTTCCAGCGGTAAAGCCGGGTCCTAATGCGATGGTTAGGGGGGCCATCTTCCGGTTGGTTCCGAGATTTTTCTTGGCCAGAATCCCGTCTATGACGGCTTCTGGCTGCATCTGTTTTACCGTTTCTGCGTGTGGGTCTATCATAAGGGGGATTTCGTGGTTTTTCCATGCTGTCTGGCATTGTTCTGGGGTGTCTATTTTTCGGCACAGGACGCCTTCTACCTGGGCTGTACCGTCGTAGGCTGCCTCGCAGAATGCAGCTTTGCGGCGGATTGCTGTCGGGTTTGCGGTCTCGAGAATTAAGACGGCGTATCCGCATTGGTGCAGTTTATAGATGGTTCCGGTTGCGATGTCTCCGCCTCCGCGTATGATTATCATGTGGCTTTCAGGCCCCCTTTTTCTTTCTGGAATATGGTGTGTTTTTCAGGGGCAGGCTGGTACGGTATTCTCCGTCGTAGCGGTAATATGCTCCTGCAATGGCAGGGGCTGTGGGGATGGAGGTTATCTCTCCGATGCCGATGGCGCCGCAGGCAACGTTTAGTCCGGCTTTTTCTACGATGATGCTTTCTACGTCTGGTGCCTGGTTGGCGCGGAACAGTCCCAGGGTTCCGTATTTTGACAGGGGTACGCAGTCTTTCAGGGCGTATTCTTCTGTCAAGGCGTAGCCTGCGGACATGATGACGCCTCCTTCTATCTGTCCTTCTACGGACAAGGGGTTGACTGCTTTTCCTACATCGTGGGCTGCCACGATTTTTTCGATTTTTCCTTGTTCGTTGAGGATGCACACTTGTGTGGCATAGCCGTAGGCTACATGGGAAACGGGGTTGGGCACGTCTGCGCCCAGGGGGTCTGTCTTTGCCAGGTATTCGCCGTAGTATTGTTTTCCTTCCAGCTGTGCCAGGGTCTGGGTCTCCATGTCTTTGTTCAGCAGTTCACAGGCGCGGCGCACGGCTTCTCCGGTTATCAGGGTCTGTCTGGAGCCGGAGGTGGTTCCGGAATCGGGGGCGTTGATGGTGTTGGCTGCATCGTATATGATATCGTCTCGTTTCAGGCTGGTATTTTCTACTACCATCTGTATCAGGACGGTGCCTAATCCTTGTCCGATGCAGGAGGCGCCGGAGCGGATGTGGAGTTTTCCTTTGACGACGGCCAGCTTTGCTCTTCCGTAGTCTGGGATTCCTACTCCTACGCCTGCATTTTTCATGGCGCAGGCCAAGCCTGCGTATTTGTGATTGTCAAATATTTCTTTTACTGCTTCCAGGGTTTCTGCCAGCCCGGTGGACTCATCTACTATCTGGCCGTTGGGCAGTTCTTGTCCTGGGCGGATGGCGTTGCGGTAGCGGATTTCCCATGGGCTGATGCCAATCTGTTCTGCCAGCTTTGTCAACATCATTTCCATGGCGAAGCAGGTCTGTGTCACGCCAAAGCCTCGGAAGGCACCGGCTGGGGGGTTGTTGGTGTAGTATGCTTTTCCGTCTATCTCGAAGTTCTGGTAGTTGTATGGGCCGGCGGCGTGGGTGCAGGCTCTTTCTAGTACTGGGCCGCCCAGGGAGGCATAGGCTCCGGTGTCTGCGATTACGGTGGCTTTTACGCCCTGGATGATTCCGTTTTCGTCGCAGCCTACGGTGAATTCCATATCCATGGGGTGGCGTTTGGGGTGGATGACAATGCTTTCCTGGCGTGTTAGTTTTACTTTTACCGGCCGTTTGGAGAGCCAGGCGACCAGGGCGGCGTGGTGCTGTACGGTCAAGTCTTCTTTGCCGCCGAAGCCGCCGCCTACTAGTTTGTTTATTACCCGGACTTTTTCGTTGGGCAGTCCCAGCATTTCTGCGCATTCGTGCTGGGTGGCGTAGGTTCCCTGGTCTGTGGAGTATATAAGGACGCCGTCTTCGTAGGGCATGGCAATGGCGCATTCTGGCTCCAGGAATGCGTGTTCTGTATAGGGGGTGTGGAATGTCTGGGTATAGACATGTTTGGAACGCTGGATGGCTTCCTCTGCGTTTCCTCTGGATACGTGTTTGTGGGCCAGAAGGTTTCCTCCTTCGTGGAGCTTGGGGGCGTCTTCTTTCATGGCTTCGTAGGGGCTGCTGATAAAGGGCAGTTCTTCGTATTGAATTTTAACCAGTTTTTTGGCTTTGTCCAGGATTTCTTTTGTCTCTGCGGCTACGATGGCAATGGCATCTCCCAGGTAGCGTGTGCATTGTCCTACGGGTATCATGGTGTCCCAGTCTTGGACCAGGTGGCCTACTTTTATGTCTCCGGGGATATGGGCTGCTGTATAGATGTCTATGACTCCTGGAAGGGCTTTGGCTTCTTCGGTGTCGATGGACAGGACTCTGGCTCTGGGGTATTGGGAACGGATGGCGCTGGCGTGAATCATGCCTTCTATTTCCATGTCGTCTACGTATTCTCCGTATCCCAGGACTTTTTCTCTGGCATCGACGCGGTGTACTCTTTCTCCTAGTTTCCAGGTAAATTCTTTTTTGGGGATTCCTTTTCCTTCTCGTTTTATCTGGGCTGCCAGCTGGACTGCATCGATGATTTTTTTGTATCCGGTGCAACGGCAGATGTTGTTGCGCAGGGCAAAGGCTATCTCTTCGCGTGTGGGGTTTTCATTGACATCGAGCAGGCTTTTTGCGCAGATTACCATTCCTGGGATGCAGAAGCCGCACTGGACGGCTCCGGCCTCGGCGAAGGAATAGGCGTATAATTCTTTTTCTTCTTGGGACAGGCCTTCTACGGTTAATATGTGTTTTCCGTCTAGTTTGGACAGCATGGGGATACATGCTTTGGTGGCTTTTCCGTCTATGAGTACGTGGCAGGTTCCGCAGGCTCCTTCGCTGCATCCGTCTTTTACGGATTTGCATTTGCAGATATCTCGGAGAAAGGGAAGGAGTTTGCCGTCGCCTTCTGCTTCGTACAGCTGATTGTTAACATAAAACTGAACCATTTGTTGCCTCCTTTCTGGTGTGACGTGTTTTTATTGTCTTGCTGCATTTGATTTTGTAATGTGAAAAAGGGATTTTATTTACTATGAAAGTGTTGACCGGCAGCCATGGTGAATGCAAGCTCGCTTGCAATGAACCATGGATATCGGGCAACCAAGCCGGTATGAGTAAGGAGGCCGATAGGCCGGATTACGAATACCGGCGGCGATTGCGGGAGGGCGCAGCCCGGAGCAATCGACTTTCATAGGGCGGCTGGTGCAGCATCAAAGGCTGCATGGAAGTTTATTTTGCAAATACTCATGGATTCCTTTGGCTCCGGCTCTCCCGGCTTCCATGGCCAGAATCACGGTGGCGGCTCCGGTGACTGCGTCTCCTCCTGCGTAGACGCCTTCCCTGCTGGTTTTTCCGGTTGCCTCTTCTGCCACGATGCACTTCCTCCGGTTGACTTCCAGTCCTTTGGTGGTGTTGGAAATCAGAGGGTTGGGGGAGGTTCCCAGGGACATGATGACGGTATCTGCTTCTATGACAAATTCTGAACCTTCTACTGGCACCGGCCTTCTTCTTCCGGAGGCATCTGGCTCTCCCAGCTGCATGTGGATGCATTTCATTCCTTTTACCCACCCATTTTCGTCTGTGAGAATCTCCACCGGGTTGGTGAGAAGGTTGAAGATGATTCCTTCTTCTTTGGCGTGGTGGACTTCTTCTGCTCTGGCTGGAAGTTCTGCTTCGCTTCTCCGGTACACGATATGTACGTCTGCTCCCAGGCGCAGGGCTGTACGGGCTGCATCCATGGCTACGTTTCCTCCGCCTACCACAGCTACTTTTTTGCCGGCGGCAATGGGGGTGTCGTAGTCGTCGCGGAAGGCTTTCATCAGGTTGCTCCGGGTCAAATATTCGTTGGCGGAGAAGACTCCGTTGGCATTTTCTCCGGGGATTCCCATGAACATGGGCAGTCCGGCTCCGGAACTGATGTATACTGCGTGGAAGCCTTCTTCTTCTAGAAGCTGGTCGATGGTTATGGATTTTCCGATGATTGTGTTGGTCTCTATTTTTACTCCTAGTTTTTTTACATTTTCTATCTCTGGCTTTACTACTTGTTCTTTGGGAAGGCGGAATTCTGGGATGCCGTACAGCAGCACGCCTCCTGGCTCGTGAAGGGCCTCGAAGATGGTTACTTCGTATCCCATCTTGGCCAGGTCTCCGGCGCAGGTTAGGCCGGATGGGCCGGAGCCGATGACGGCTACTTTTTTTCCGTTGGTGTGTTCTGGTGCTTCTGGTGTAATGTTGTTGTCTCTGGACCAGTCGGCTACGAAGCGTTCCAGCTTTCCGATGGATACTGGCTCTCCTTTGATTCCCCGGATGCACTGGCCTTCGCACTGGCTTTCCTGGGGGCATACGCGGCCGCAGACTGCCGGCAGGGCGGAGGCTTTGGCTATCTCTTTTGCTGCTTCTTTGAAATTGCCTTGTTTTATTTGTTTTATGAATCCTGGAATGTTAATGGCTACTGGGCAGCCTTTCACACATTTTGCATTTTTGCAGTTTAAACACCGGGAGGCTTCTTCCATAGCCTCTTCTTTATTATATCCCAGGCAGACCTCCTGAAAATTGGCGGCTCTTACCTTGGGGTCCTGCTCACGGACAGGTACCTTTTTTAATATGTCTGTCATCTCTGTGGTTTCCTCCGTTCTGTACTGTTCTGTACTGTTCTGTACTGTTCTGCGCTTAAGCGCCGCGTCCCATCTCTGCCTGTTCTCATGCATCGGGATTGCAGCGCACCCTGCTGGCGCGTCATGGTCTCAGGGCTTCTGCCTATCTTCTTTCTCTTCACCGGCATTGGGCCTCTTTTGCCTATTTACTCTCGCAGTGTCCGCAGCCGCCGTGGTGGGTATCTCCTTCTTTCAGCCTCAGCATGGCCCGTCCTTCTTCGGTCTTATACATCTGCTGCCGCTTCATGGCTTCGTCAAAGTTTACCAGGTGGCCGTCAAATTCTGGGCCGTCTACGCAGGCAAATTTTACTTCTTTTCCTACGGTTAAGCGGCAGGCGCCGCACATGCCGGTTCCGTCTACCATGATGGGGTTCATGCTTACGATGGTGGGGATATGCAGCTGTTTTGTGAGCAGGCTTGTAAATTTCATCATAATCATGGGGCCGATGGCGACACAGACGTCGTAGTGTTTTCCTTGATTTTCTACCAGGTCTTTGACTACGTCTGTGACCATGCCTTTTCTCATGTAGGAGCCGTCGTCTGTGGTTATGTACAGGTTCCCGGCCACGGCTTTCATGGGCTTTTCTAGTATCAGCATATCTTTTGTTTTGGAGCCTATTACCACGTCTGCTTCAATGCCGTGGTTTCGCAGCCATTTTACCTGGGGGTACACGGGGGCGGCGCCTACGCCGCCTGCTACGAACAGCATTTTTTTATTTTTCAGGGTCTCTGGATCTTCCCGGACAAATTCGGATGGGTTTCCCAGAGGCCCCACAAAGTCTTGGAAGGAATCCCCGGCTTTTAAGGCGGCCATCTTCTGTGTGGAGGCGCCTACAATCTGGAATACGATGGTGACCAGACCTGCCTCTCTGTCGTAGTCGCAGATGGTTAAGGGAATCCTCTCTCCTGCCTGATCTATTTTTACTATCACAAATTCTCCTGGTTCGCAGGCTCTGGCTGTCCTGGGTGCTTCTACGTCCATCTGATATATTTTGTCTGCCAGTTTTTCTGCCATTACAATCTTATACATGTATCTCCTCCTGATTGATACGGGCTCTGCTTTTTTGCAGTGCCTGCTGGGTTTT
>JAETTS010000906.1 GCA_021769025.1 Enterocloster bolteae | reverse complement strand
GCTGTACTATGCCAAAAGCCATGGCAAGGACAATTTTGCCGTCTACGACGAGCAAATCGGACAGAACTGCCTTCTTAGCTGGGAAGGACATTCGGCTTTGTCTGACTCCGTCCCCTCAGAAGGGGAACAAAAGCCGTTTGGTGAACATGTGATCGAGTACATTTTTAAGATTTTTTATGAAAACAATGATCTTGACGCCGCGATCAATCTGGTTTTGGGTTTGGTTGGCCAGTGCTTTGGCGCAGATAGGGCATATGTGTTTGAGATAAGTGAGGATGGACAGAGAGTCTGCAATACCTTTGAGTGGTGCAGTCAGCAAGTCGACCCGCGCAAAGAGAGGTTCCAGGACATTCCGGTCCAGCTTTTTCCCATTTGTCAGCGGAATTTTGATGAAAACGGGGTATTTTACTGTCAGGATATCCATCAGCTGACAGATGGATTCTGTAAGAAAATCTATGCGGAGGATGTCACCTCTTTTCTGCAGGTTGCGATTGTGGACCAGGGCAGGTTCACCGGCTGCGTGGGGGTTGACGGATGCGGTAAAAAACTTTACCCGACCCAAAAGGCAGTGGAATCGCTCAAAATCATCGCCCAGGTCATCAGCACCTTTCTGCTGAAAAAGAACACGCGGGAAAAGCTCGATCAAGCCTACCAGATGACCCAGACGGTACTCGACCAGATCGACCTGTGGGCCTATGTGATCGACCCAGATACCTATGAACTGCTCTACATCAATCAAAAGACGGAACAGCTCGTCCCGGATGCAAAGTTGGGGGAGTTTTGCTACGACGTATTCCAGAGGAGAGAAACCCCCTGTCCCGGTTGTCCCCTGCTGGAACTCAGCGCAGGGCAGCTGCAAATTGTGCGCAGGGTGCACAACGACTTCCTGAACCTCTGGCTCAAGGTGACGGCGAGCAGGATGGATTGGGTGAATGGAAAAACAGTCTTTCTGATGTCCTGCAGCGACTTGACCAGTGTTGAAACCAATGAGGAAGAGCCCGACTGTCCGGATGAGGATTAACCTAGGTTAAAGCGCTTCCAAGATACATTTATAGTCAGTCGGGAAAAACAGCATCTGTTCTGT
>JAETTS010000905.1 GCA_021769025.1 Enterocloster bolteae | reverse complement strand
TAAAGCTGATGACCCTGGGACTTACGGAAGCCGAGGCAGAGGCTCAGATTGTGAATGGCTTTTTGAAATAAAGGAAGGCATAACCGCCATTTCCATAGAATAAACTAAAAAAAAGCCCCGGGAGAGGCTATGGAAAACCAGAAGTTGGAGAATCTGTTGAATCTTGCACTAGGTGCGACACCCCAGGAGAGGGAGCGTTCGGAGAATCTGCAGGTGGGATATGACCCGGAAGAGCGCACATGGGAGTTAATTGTGAAGCATAGTGAGCCGTTGCCGGATCTTACGGAGATCGGAGTGGAGGCCCAGCCGCTTTTAAACAATTATTCCATTATTGTGGTTCCGGAGTCCCAGATCGATTTCATCAGTCAGATTCCTCAAGTTGAATATATTGAAAAACCAAAGAGGCTGTACTTCGCCGTCAACGAGGCGAAGACAGCCTCTTGTATTGATTATGTCCAGGTTGCCGGAAGTATGTACACGCCTTATCTGACGGGAAAAGGCACCATCGTTGCAGTCATCGATTCCGGGATTGATTATTTTCATCAGGATTTCCGGAATGAGGATGGAAGTACCAGGATTGGAGCCTTGTGGGATCAAGGACTGGGGCGTGTGTTTACCAGGGAAGAGATCAATCAGGCATTGGAGGAAGGAGACCGTATCGCGGCCAGAAACCTGGTGCCTTCTGTGGACGCAAGCGGCCATGGAACGGCAGTAGCCGGGATTGCAGCCGGGAACGGAAGAGAAAGCCAGGGACAATATCAGGGTGTGGCATATGAAAGCGAGCTGCTGGTTGTAAAACTGGGGGTGGCAGACCCGCTGGGATTTCCAAGGACTACAGAGCTTATGAAAGCCCTGGATTATGTGGTGCGGTATGGGGTGACAGCAGGGAAACCGGTGGCGGTTAATATAAGTTTTGGCAATACTTATGGTTCCCATGAAGGCACAAGCTTGCTGGAGACGTATATTGACGGGATCTCCAACTATGGACGCACATCCATTGCAGTGGGAACCGGAAATGAGGGAACCACCAGCGGCCATACATCCGGGATTATGTCAGAGGGACAGCAGGTAGAGGTGGAACTGTCC
>JAETTS010000904.1 GCA_021769025.1 Enterocloster bolteae | reverse complement strand
GAGTTTCAAGGCTGGGACGGCTGATTGCCGCTTCAATCTGACTGATGTGTTTGCGAGATACATTCAACTTTTCGCAAAATTGTTCCTGAGTTAATCCGGATGCGTTACGGAAAGTGCTGATACGCTTTCCAAGTGCAGTATAATCTAATGCCATGTATGTTCCTCCTTATGTGTACCCGCATAAGGTTGTTACGATTATCCCGCAGAGAAAAATACATAGCAACTTGATTACCGGAATTCTAAGGCCGCAAAGGTCTACACCTCTTTCTGTTATGTGGTCTAAGGCTGTTTTGCCACCTGTTGGGTGGCAAAAACGATGATGTGCCACCTGATGGGTGGCAGTCAAAACACCACACATACTCTATAATATACATGTAGAAAAGACTGCACACAGAAAGGGACGATGATGACGAACAAAGGAGAAAAAGGGATTCTTACATTATACAGTGATGTACAGGCGACTTCTGTTCGTTGGCTGTGGTATCCGTTCATAGCAGTTGGAAAGATCACATTGCTGCAAGGCGACCCTGGTGATGGCAAGTCCACAATGATGATGCATCTGATAGCCGAGCTGTCTAAGGGAGGAACCCTGCCAGATGGTAAAAGCATCGGAATGCCGCAAAGGGCTATTTACCAGTGCTCAGAAGATGGCATTTCAGATACCATTAAGCCCCGGCTTGAAAAATGCGGGGCAGATTGCAGGAATGTGGCCTTCATAAATGAAGAAACATACAGCGGCCTGACACTGGATGATGAGCGCATCCGGCAGGCTATTATAGAATTCCGGCCGCGGCTGGTAGTTATTGATCCGATCCAGGCATATCTTGGAAGTGATTCTGACCTCCAGATTGCAGGAAGAGCCAGAAGGCTGATGCAGCGTCTTGGCATGTGGGCATCTATGTATGACTGTGCCAGTGTGCTGATCGGGCATCTTAATAAAAAAGAAGGAACAAAGGGCCTTTACCGGAGCCTTGGCAGCATCGATGTTGTTGCGGCTGCCCGGAGCGTTCTGCAAGTGGAACGGGATGCGGAGAAGTCAGATATCCGCATTGTGCGGCAGATAAAAAACAGTCTGGCTCCGTCAGA
>JAETTS010000903.1 GCA_021769025.1 Enterocloster bolteae | reverse complement strand
CCTCTGCTGATATGCTCCATCCCCGCTTCATTGTCCACAACAAAATAGGGATAATTATTCTGATACTTGGCAAGCTGTGCCTGAAGAAGGCCGTTTACAAAACAGTAGCAGCCTTTTCCCTGGGTTCTGCCCATTACAAGAAGATCAAAATCTTTATCTTCCACGAGGGCATCCTCAAAACGGAATTCCGCATAGTCAGCCTTGCTCATTCCTGCCGGAATGGGATTATCCTTCGCCATCTCCGCACGTGCCACTTCTTCCCGTACATCGCCGAGAGTCGTATCCACCTCAACGCCGAGAACTTCATTCAGATTGGAATTGGCATCCGCATCCACTGCAAGAACCGGGCCCTTGCCCTGCTCGCAAAGATACTGGATAAGCATTCCGCATAATGTTGTTTTGCCTACGCCGCCTTTACCGGCGACTGCAATTACATGTGCCATAAAATGGAAACCTCCTAAATCTGCTTAAGCTTCTGCCTTTTAAATTAATCGCAGCAGAGCTTCACAACACTGTTGGCCAGATCCACCATCAGGATTCTGCCTTCCACGACTCTCTCATCGCCCATGATATCCCGGAGCACGATATGTTCTCCGTCCACATCAATCCGGCTTACGTTTTTAAAAATAACGGAATTATCACTTTCCTTATAAACTGTTGCCAAACACATTGCACTCGCCTCCTACTTCAATTCTTCCTTAACCAGAGTAAGGGCAAGTCCAAGACGCATGTTGCCCTTCTGGAAATCTGCAACGCCTTCTTTAATGGTCTTCGCTGCAGCACTCATTCCCAGCTTCTCCAGATTCTCTGCCATCTGATCCAGTTCCTGCGCGTGATGCTCATTATGCTGAAGCATATAGGTAAGGAGAGCAACTGTTTCATTCTTACAGTCTCCCCCTTCACAGGAACCGCAGTGCGTATGGCTGCCGCAGCCGTGATCTCCGTGGGCATGGCTGTGAACATCTTCCTCTCCGGGATGATGTGTATGTGCGTGGCTGTGGGTCACTCCATCTTCATGGGTATGTTCGTGTGTATGTTCATGTCCATGCTGAACAAGGTTTCCGTTTTCGTCTTTAATCAGGTGCA
>JAETTS010000902.1 GCA_021769025.1 Enterocloster bolteae | reverse complement strand
CCATATGGGTTCAAAATGATTGGAGGATTCGTATGGAAGCTGGAGGGTGAACTGCTCTTTACAATGATCCCGCTGATCAAGACTCCCGTTGGGGACAATAAAGCTGTTTTGGGCGTTGATTATGGTGTGAAGCCTCTTTTTGTGGATGATCTCTTATGGGATATCCTCAGTATGGAGGAGAACAAACAGGAACCGACGAGCCTGCGGGTGAACGGAGCATTCACGGTTCAGGCTGTCCCACTGGAAAGGCTGCGGTATACGCTCGATACGCTTGAGGTGGAGGAATTGAAAACACACCTGAATGCGGCCTTAGAGCATTTCTCACAACTTATTTCGGCTGTGGGCTCAGACGGGCTGTCTTGGTTTCGCCAGATGGAAGCGGAGAAAGACCGCTATTGGCAGTCCGAAGTTATGCGGCTGATGCTGCTGATCCATGATGGCAAGAGAGATGAGGCATTCGAGTATATTGGCCAGCACCAGCTGACGCACTTTATTGTGAATGGAAAGAGCCTGAGCGAGATGGTAGCAGAATACTGCCTGTGAGAGAATGAGACTACATATTAGGAGGCGGCAATGATGCTGTTTGACCACATTGAAAAGGAAAACATGGCCAGCCGGGAACAGTGCGAAAAGTATACTGACCAGTTGCCCTCTGAGGTGTTGACGGTATGGCGGGAATATGGTTTTGGCACTCTGTTAAACGGGTACCTGAAGGTTGTGGATCCAGATGACTATCAAGAGCTTCTTGCCGATACCTACCATTGGAGCGGTTCGGCCATTCCGATCTTTGTCACTGCTTTCGCTGACATCATAACCTGGGAGCGGGGGCGATATATCCGCATGGTCAACTATAAGGATGGAACCTTTGACGGGATTGCGGCCGGCTTTAAATTCTTTTGGGGTGATGTTTTGGATGGTGCTTTCAATGGGCGCTTTTTCGATATCGCACAATACGAGGAAGCGGTTAAAAGATATGGTAAGCTCCAATTCGATGAATGCTTTGGTTATGTGCCGCTCCTGGCTCTGGGTGGGAACAAGGGGGTCAGCCACCTGCAAAAGGTCAAGATCAAGGAGCACATCACGCTG
>JAETTS010000901.1 GCA_021769025.1 Enterocloster bolteae | reverse complement strand
ATCTGCTGTCTCTTATTAACGATGTCCTTGAAATAAGCAAATTGGAGAGCGGAGAGCTGTCTCTGATGGAAGAATCCTTTGATCTTTATGACCTTTTAGACAATTGCATGACCATAATAAGTCCAAGGGCCGTAGAAATGGGAATTACACTGGAAATGAAGCCGCTGGACATCCGGCATAGAAAATTAGTGGGAAGCCCTTTGCATATACGGCAGATCCTGATCAACCTTATAGGGAATGCCATTAAATATAACCGGAAAAATGGCAGCGTATGGGTTTATGCAGAAGAATTATCCTTTGAAAATGACATTGCACAATACAGGTTTGTGGTGGAAGATACGGGAATCGGAATAGGGGAGGAGTTCCAGAAGTATATTTTTGAGCCTTTTACCCAGGAGCACCATGATGCAAGGACAGAGTACCACGGAACAGGTCTCGGAATGTCCATTACCAGGAAGCTGGTGGATCAGATGGGTGGAACTATCGGTCTGGAAAGCCAGATCGGCAAAGGAAGTACTTTTACCGTATGCATTCCGATCCGGATGGATATGGATACGAAGGAGGAGCCTGCTATTATGGAGGAATCTGCTGATATTTCAGGAATGCAGGTTCTTCTGGTGGATGACAATGAGATTAACTGTGAAATCGTACAGTACATGCTGGAGGACGCAGGAGCGTCCGTGGTAATTGCAGGAAATGGCTTGGAGGCTGTGGAAGCCTTTGAGAAATCTTCCTATGGAGCGTTTGACTGCATTTTAATGGATCTGATGATGCCTGTAATGGACGGTATGGAAGCTTCCAGAAAAATTCGCAGTCTGGAGCGGAGCGATGCAAAGTCGATCCCTATCATCGCCCTTTCTGCGAATGCCTTTGAGGAGGATGCAAGAGCAGCAAAAGAGGCAGGGATGAACGAGCATCTTGCAAAGCCGGTGGATATTGAGAAAATGATAAAGACAATTTCTTATTTGGTGAAGGCTGCGGCGGTATGATCCATGCAGATACCATGGCAACAGAAGAAATTTATTGTGAAAGCCGATTGAAAGGCATGCGGAGGATGTGCGAAATATTCACCAAAAAGTTTCTTGT
>JAETTS010000900.1 GCA_021769025.1 Enterocloster bolteae | reverse complement strand
GGGAAACCTTACATCTAATGTTAAAGCTGAATACGGAAGATTTGGATACCCAGGTGGCATTGCAGTGCGCGCCGTTACTGACAGGTATGAAGATATCAAACCTTCTAACGGTAGGACGTTCCAAAAGGGCGGCGGTTCTGGAATTGTTTAAAGAAACAGCCGTGTCCTGCTGCATTCTGTATGAATCATCTGAGAAAACCACTTTTCTTCTTTATATCAGGCCGGCTCTTGAAGCGTATCTGTCCCGGCCTGAGGTAAAGGTCCTTATGGAACGCTTTGGTTACAGGGGATGGGATTTGGAAGAGATTTTAAGCCTTGTGTCCATCAAATATGAGGAGCACATGGAAGACTGCGCCGGGTTCCCTCATGAGATAGGTCTGTTGTTGGGTTATCCTGCCAAGGATGTGACAGGATTTATCGAGAATAACGGAAAGAATTTCCTTTATATAGGATACTGGAAGGTTTATTCGGATCTTTCTGAGTGCAAGCGCATATTTCAGTCATACAATCATGCCCGTGAGCACATTATCCATATGGTTTCCCGCGGTATGAAGATTGATGCAATCTTAAGGATACACAATCTGAATCAATATAAATCAATGACAATATAAGGAGGATATACGACATGAATCAGATTATGGTAGTTTACTGGTCACAGACAGGCAACACAGAGGCCATGGCCAATGCGGTGGCGGAAGGCATCAGGAAGGCCGGAAAGGATGCCCTGGTGACAGAGGTCTCCAATATTTCGGCAGATGCGCTGAAGGATGCAGGCGTTTTTGCCCTGGGATGCCCGGCTATGGGAGCAGAAGTCCTGGAAGAGAGTGAGATGGCTCCGTTTGTGGCAGAGGTGGAGACGTTTGCTTCCGGTAAGCATATTGGTCTCTTTGGCTCCTATGGATGGGGTGATGGAGAGTGGATGCGCGACTGGCAGGCCCGTATGGCCAATGCAGGAGCCGACGTAGTGGGAGGAGAAGGCGTCATTGCCCAGGAGAGTCCGGGCGAAGATGCACTCAATCAGTGCAGGGAGCTGGGAGAGGCTCTGGCGGCCGCAGAAGCATAATGCAGAATCATAATTGCAGATACCAT
>JAETTS010000038.1 GCA_021769025.1 Enterocloster bolteae | reverse complement strand
CCGCTTCCCCCGAAGATTTCAGATACATAGATACAGTTCATCACCGTAGCCAGCATCCCGATCTGATCCGCCTTAGTCCGGTCAATGGCATTGCTGGTCCGTCCCCGCCAGAAGTTTCCTCCTCCGATGACGATTCCCACTTCCACGCCTGCATCTACCGATATCTTCACCTGTCTGGCCACCTCTCTCACCGTGTCTTCATCAAACCCGGTCTTCTTAGGGCCAGCCAGGGCTTCTCCGCTCAATTTTAACAACACTCGATCCCATTTCATGAAAAGCCCCTCCTTGTGTGTATTCTTCTTGTGCCACATGGAATAAATATACCATGCCCTCCGGACATGCTCCCTCCGGGGGGATGCACACGGTTCGCTGAAGTAATTATCCTCCCTCTGGTCGGACACGAACCGGCGCTGGTAATCTCTCTCGAGATTATACCATAAATTGGTTTCCTTGCAAAGAGGCTTTTGTACTTTCTCATAAGGATGATAAGGACTGTAAAGCAATCGTTGCGCTTCACGCTAAATGGGAAACATCATTCTCCTCCGCCAAAACCATCCTCTCACTGTCAGGATCATACTCCAGCGTGGTAATGCTGGCATTCTTCACAATGATGGCTTTGTGGTCAGGCTCCTTCCTCATCAGATACTCAATCAGGTAGGCCATGATCGCCCCATGGGCCACCACCGCCACATCCCCCTCCATATGATCCAGAATCCACTGAACTGCCTGGGCGGAACGTTTTTTTAGTTCCTCTCTTGTCTCTCCTTTGGGAGGCGTGATGCTGGTGGGATCCTTTAACCACTGGCGATTCTCCTTGGGATATGTTTTTTCAATCTCATCCAGGGTAAGGCCTTCCCACACGCCAAAATTCACTTCCTTAAGCCCCTCCAGCGTCTGCACCTTTACTTTCTGGGTTCTCCCAATGGCCTGAGCGGTCTCCAACGCCCGCTTAAGGGGGCTGGAGAAAATCTGCGCCACCGGCCGTCTCTCCATGCCCTTAGCAAGGGCAGCCGCCTGATGCCTCCCTGCCTCATTTAACACAATATCCGTGCTGCCCTGAATCTTCCTCTCTGCATTCCAGTCCGTCTGGCCGTGGCGGATCAGGTAAATCTTTCTCTTTGCCATATCATTCCTCAAACTTCATGGCATCCATTGCCATTTTCATAATATCCTTCACATCATCTGTGGTAAGCCGCATCCGCTCCGCCAGTTCCTCCACTGTGGCTTCTCGCCCCAATTCCTCCGCCAGGGTCTTCGATGTGTCTTCCAGGGCGTTTATCAGCTCCAGCATCTCCCTCTGGGCTTCCATCTCCTCATCCTGGCGGCGCACAACCTCCTGAAGAGCAGTTCTCACCCATCCTTTCAGAAACGTCTCAAATTCCCCAGGTTCCCCCTTAAGCCCTGCCACAGCCAACTCCTCCACCGCCATCACCAAAGCGATGTTGGCCTCCTGCACCAGATCCCCTGTGGGAACCCCCTTGTCAAAATACTCTCCGATCATCCCCAGAGCCAGCTTCAGATTCCCTTCCACCAGCCGTCTCTTCGCCACCGTGTCCCCTGCCGCCCCCGGGAAAATCAACCTCTGGTTCTCCGCCTCATCGCAGCAGGGAATCTTCTCCACTTCATTCAGATACATCTCAAAAGTATTCAAATGCTCCGCCTCACCCATTGCATCCATCCTCCAATCCATCCGTTTTTATAGTTCTTCCCTTCCTTCTTTCCATTTTACCCCATTCTTCCTTCAACGTCAAAGCATAATTGCCATACGGCTGAATCAATTGCCCTGCGGCCTAAATCAATGTCAAACCATCGGTACAATTCATACCCAATGTCACGATACCAGGGTCAAAAGACCTTTTGATCCCAACATCATGTCATTCAGATCACATAACCTTCTGAGATAACGCAGCCGGGAGAGGGCCTTATGTTGTTTTATCCAGGGTACGTGAAGACCATCGGTCCTTAGGCGCGGTGGGGTATTGCCTTACGTACCGCTATGCTCTTCACGTAGCGCGAGCGTGCCCAGGAGAAAACAACATAAGTCCCTCTCCCGGCGGACCTTTCACGATTTCTCAAACAGAAACTAAACGTCATTTCCAATTGCATTTTTCCCACAACCATGATATGATAACCACAATTTATAAGGAGGTCTAATAAATGGATATCAACTACGAGCTGTACAAAGTTTTCTATCACGTGGCCGTGACCCTAAGCTTCTCCGAGGCCTCCAAGCAGCTATTTATCTCTCAATCTGCAGTCAGCCAGTCTATCAAGGTTCTGGAGAAAAAACTAAGCCAGAAACTGTTTATCCGCAGCACCAAGCGGGTCCAACTGACCCCGGAAGGAGAGATCCTCTTCAAGCACATCCAACCGGCCATGAACCTGATCAAACAAGGGGAAAACCAGTTGTTGGAATCCGGCTCCTTAGGCGGCGGGCAGCTTCGCATCGGAGCCAGTGACACCATCTGCCGCTATTTTCTGGTACCCTATTTAAAGCAGTTCCACCAGAGCCATCCCCACGTCCACATCAAGGTCACCAACCAGACTTCCATCCAGTGCGTTGCCTTGCTGGAACACGGGCAGGTTGACTGCATTGTGGTCAATTCCCCCAATTCCGCTTTAAGCGATACCCATGTTTCCCGGACGATCAACACGTTCCACGACGTATTCGTGGCCAACAAGCAGTATTTTCCTCTGGACGGCCAGTGTTTCAGCCTTTCAAAGCTTCAGAAGATGCCCATCCTCATGCTGGAGAGAAAAAGTACCACCAGCGAGTTTCTCCATTCTATGTTTCAGAACGCCCGCCTGGATCTGGTTCCGGAGATCGAGTTAAGCAGCAATGACCTTCTTATTGACCTGGCTCGCATCGGCTTAGGCATTGCCTTTGTGCCTGACTTCTGCATTCCTTATGATGACAAGGACCTTTTTATTCTAAAGCTGAAAGAAGAGTTGCCTGCCAGACAGATGTTGGTGGCATACAACGAAAAGCTGCCTGTATCCCAGACAGCCCGACAATTTATGGAGATGTTGTATCCCAAAACCGATTTATAGCCTGGGCTGCAGATGTTCGGTTCACCACCTGATAGGAACTCCACTCCCTGGGGAACATAGCCAGATATTCCTCCCTCAGAAACCGGTCATCCAGAAGCAGGATAACCCCTTTATCCTCCATGGTCCGGATCACCCTTCCTGCAGCCTGCATCACTTTGTTCATGCCTGGATACTGGTAGGCATAATCAAAGCCCTTCTTCTCCTTCTCATCAAAATACCCCTTTAGAATCTCCTGCTCCGTACACACCATGGGAAGGCCGGTCCCCACAATTACAGCACCGATCAGCCGGTCCTCCTTCAGATCGATTCCCTCCGAAAACATCCCCCCCATGACGCAGAATGCCACAAACGAGCGGTCCCTCTGCTCCTCAAATAACCGAAGGAACCTCTCCTTATCCGCCTCCTTCATCCGGTTGTCCTGGCTGGCCCAGTCTATGGGGCCTCCTTCTTCTTCCATCCGTTCCTGCCACACATCTTCCACCGCTTTCAGGTATTGGTACGACGGAAAAAACACCATATAGTTTCCTGGTTTCCCATGGGCCATAACCTCAATATAATCCGCCACCTTCTCATATTCCCTGCGGTTTCTCCTGGTGTAACGGCTGCTCACATCACTGGCTATAAGAAGCAGCCGGTTTTCTTCCGGAAAAGGCGACAACGCATACACCGCGTAATCCTCCGGGTTTCCGCTTAACAGTTCCTTATAATAGAGAACCGGAAGCAGCGTAGCCGAGAAAAATATGGTGCTTCTTCCCTTCTTTAAGCACTCCTTCAGATGGGCCGCCGGATTCATGCAGAACAGACGCACCATAAACCGCCCGTCTGGCATTAACTCCGAATAGATTCGATACGCCTCGTCCATTCCCTCAAAGACCATGAGAAATCCTCGAAGCGCAAAATAAAAATCCAACACCAGATCCCGGTCTGCAAACTCCCGGTTCTCCTCCATAAACCCTTCCAGTTCCCCATACAGAGACTGAACCACAGCCATCAGGCCGTTGATGGAGTCGTGTACCACATAGCCTTCACATTCCCGTTTCATCTCAAGCATCTGTCGGTTGGTGCGCTCCAACAGCCTGGACAGTTTTCCATTTCGCCCTTTTAACACCTTTTTGACTAAAAGCACGTCCTCTTTTATGAGGGAAGCGCTGTACATCTCCCGTCCCCTGGACACCAGGTTGTGGGCCTCATCCACCAAAAACAGGTATTCCCCTGACACCCCGTCAGAAAAATACCGCTTCAGCCGCACATCCGGGTCAAACACATAGTTGTAATCACAGATGATCCCGTCCACCCAGGTACTGATATCCAGGCAAAACTCAAAGGGACACACCTGAAACTCCCTGGCATAGCGAAGAACCACCTCCCTGGTGATCCCAAACTCCCGGTGGATCACCTCATACACCGCATCATTGACCCGGTCATAATGGCCTTTGGCATAAGGGCAGTCCTCCGGATTGCAGGAAGGCGCATCCAAAAAGCACAGTTTCTCCTTGGCCGTGATGGTCACGGAACTTAGGTACATCTCCCTCTGGCGCAAGATGGCAAAGGTCTCCTCCGCCACGCTCCTGGTAATTGCCTTAGCCGTCAAATAAAACAGCTTATCCACATGTCCCTCTCCCATGGCTTTTAATCCCGGAAACACAGTGGAAAGCGTCTTTCCCACGCCGGTAGGCGCCTGGATAAACAGATCCCGCCTGCGCACAATGCTTTTGTAGACCGAGACAGCCAGTTCCTTCTGCCCCTGGCGGTACTCGTAGGGAAATGTCATGTTTTTTAACGACTCATCCCTTTTTACCCCGTGCTGGTATACGTAATTGGCCCATTTCACGTATTCGTGGATCAATCCCTGAAACCAAAGGGTCAGCTCCTCCTCCCCATAATCCGCGACGAACCTTCGGATCTCCTCTGTCTCCAGATTACAGTAAGTAACCTGGATGGCAATCCCATCCAGGTCGTGATCCGTCATATACATATATCCGTAACACATAGCCTGGGCCTTGTGGACCGGCAGAGCTTCCTCCAGCCTGCCGATATCCAGATAGACTCCCTTGATCTCATCAATGGTCACGCCTGACGGCTCTGTGATCACCCCATCCGCCCGGCCTTCTACCACAATCTGAAACTCTCCCTCATCCGCAACATGTTTTAGGGAGACCTCCGCCTGATAATTGGCCCCCATGCGCCGTTGGATCTTCCGGTGGATCCGTCCTCCTGCCTGCATGGCATCCTTCTGTGCGCTTCCCATGGTCCGGTTGTCCAGATCTCCGCTTCGCATAACGAATTCCACCAGATTCCGCACAGATATTCTGATTGATGCCTTCTCAAGCCCATGCTCCGATGTCATCCGAAACTCCTTTCTGCCTCCTCCCCGCCTGGAAAGAGTCCTGTGTGCTTTTGCCCTATCTTGACGCACCTTTAGGCCAGGCAGCCGGCAAATTGTCCCGCCGTGAGGATCGGATGCTTTGTTTTCACCGATTACGGTATAACTGTCCTGTCTCCTTTAAATAGCTTACCGCCATCCCCATCCAGTCAGTCTGCATAAAATCATACCCCCGCTCTGCAATCCAGCCCCAGCCTTCTTTTGGGTCTCTGAGAAGAGACGTATCGTCATTATGGCCTGCCGAGATCACCCGGTTATAATCATACACAATGGCATTGCACCACACTAACATTTCCTGCCGGTGCTGATCTCTGATAAATGCCCTGTCTGCAAACAGGGAGGAATCCTCCTTAAACAGCACCTCATTTCCAATATAGTTTAACTTATGCCGCCGCACTCTGTCAATCTCTTCCGGTGCCTCGATCATACACATATATTGAATGTCCGGGCAATGCTCCTCAATGATGGCCAACGCTTCCTCCGCTGGCGATGTCTTGACCAGGATCTGTTCACTCATACCGTGCCGTCTGATGGCCTGGGCAATCTTTACCGGGTTGTTGCAGAACTTATCAATATTAATATAGCACCTTCCCTTAAAGTTTTCCAGTACATCATCCAGTGTTTCCAGTCCGAACTGAGTCTCTGTGTCATCTACATTCACATACCGCAGCTTCCGTACTTCCGAAGCCGGAAGCTTTGGAATCGAAACCTGCCGATGCAGATGGGCGGCTTCCATAGTGGGATGAAAGATAAACAGCTGGCCGTCTGCGCTGGCATCCACATCCACCTCTATCATGTCCGCCCCCTGCTTCAGGGCAATCTCATAGGCCGCTATGGTATTGCAGGGAATGTTGCCACCCCAGATACCACGGTGTGCCACCATGATCAGCTTCTCCTTCGCCAACCGTTTCAAATCAAATTCCATATGCTGATTCCCTCTTTTCTGTTCTTATGTCCTTCCAGAACCTCTCTCTCTGCCTGCCAGCACTGCGGATTGGTAGCTTTTAAGACTTACAGGCATACAAGATTCCGGACATTTTCTATCCTTTCACCCCGGACGACGTGATTCCTTCTATAAAATACTGCTGGCACACCCCATAGATAATCAGCATAGGCAGGATTGCCAGAACACCTGCCGCCATGAGAAGCTGATATTGGGAGCCGTCAGAGTTGTTCAGTGTGGCAATGGCTACGGACAACACCCGCATTCTGTCTGTGCTGGTAGCAATCAAAGGCCACAAAAGGTCATTCCAGGACCACAGGACATTTAAAACCGTGATGGCGATGAGGCCGTTTTTCACCAGAGGAAGATCCACCCTCCAGAAGATGCCGAAATAGGAACATCCGTCAATCTTGGCCGCAGCATCCATATCCCCTGGCACAGAGGCAAAAAACTGCTTAAGCATAAACATGGTGTAGACGCTGAACAGATTAGGCACCACAATGCCTGCCAGAGTATCTACCCACCCCAGCTTCACGATCATCATATACTTGGGCACCATGGTCATCTGCGGAGGCACCATATAGACGATCAATAACAGTCCGAACAAAAGATTCTTCCCGGGAAAATTCATGCGGGCAAAAGTATAGGCCGCCAGCGCTGCAAAAAATGTCATCACGCTTACCGTTGTTACCGTTACCAGGATCGTATTGCGATAATACCTTAAAAAGTCCAGTTTTCCAAGAACCTGAGCATAATTATCAAACTTCCACTGAGCCGGCAGCCACTGGATAGGCAGGGCAATCACTTCCTTGTAGGTCTTGAACGAGGTAAGGATCATCCAGAAAAACGGAATTACCATCAGAACCGAACCCAGGATCAGAACCATATAGACAACCAGCTGCGATATCTTCTTTTTTCTGCTTAATCCCATGCTCTTCCTCCTCTAATCATAGTTGACCCATTTTTCCTGCAGCTTAAACTGCAGGCCGGTAACAATCAGAATCATCACAAACAGCACCACGGACTCTGCGGAAGCCATTCCCATATCCATACGGGTAAACCCATTGAAATAGATTCCGTACACCATGGTCCTCACCGCATCCAGAAGGGGCCCTCCAGCGCTCCACGGATCCTTTCCGATAAACATATAGATCATATCAAAGGCCCGCATAGCCTTCATGATTCCCATGGTCAGAAGGAAGAACAGGGACGGAGAAACCAGGGGAAGGGTAATCTTAAAAAACTTCACCCGCTCTCCTGCCCCGTCCAATTCCGCCGACTCATACATGTCCCTGGACAGGCCCTGGATAGCTGCCAGAAGGATAATGGTATTGTAACCAATACCACTCCACACTCCCACAATGATTAAGGAGGTCATGATGAAATTGGGATCAGAAATCCAGGACGGCGTGGGAAGCCCTACGGCTCCCAGGATCATATTGACCAGACCATACTTGGTATTTAAAAGCCACCGCCAGACCATCGCCACAGCCGTAGGCATAATGATATTGGGAAGGAAATATATAATCCTGAAAATCCCCTTTCCCCGTATGCCTTTGCTTAACAGGTTGGCAAACAGCAAGGAGAACATAAGCGTAATGGGAACCGTTGCCGCAGAATAGACAAGGGTATTGCGAATCTCATACAGAGTGGTGGGATTGGTAAACACAGAGATAAAATTCTCGATCCCTGCCATCCCCTGAAAGCCAGATAGCAAATCCCACTTTGTAACAGAAAGGAAAAACGAATACAGAATCGGAAACAAGCCGAATACCAGGGTGCCGAGAAACATGGGTGCAAGAAACACATAGGCCCAAAGCCATTCTTTCTTAATCTTCCCACGGCTTCTCATCTCTTTTTTCATCATTGGGGACTTCATGTCCTGCCTCCTTACACAATCTAAGGCTGCCGCCCCGCAGCCATTCAGATGCAGCGATCGGAACAGTTACGCAAAAGATGCGGCAGCCTTCTCTTTTTCAGCAATATACTTTAAAAGTCTCGAATCCTTACAGCAGGTTTACTTGGTAATAGCCTCAATGTCGGTCTTGCACTGGTCTAAAATCCCCTGAATATCAGCCTCCGGATCGGCCCAGATATTGGTCATGGCTTCTGTCAGTTTAGTATTGGCATCGGTAAAGCCCTTATCCCACCAGGGATTTCCAAGAGAACCTTCATAATACGCGCCTTCCAAAAGCTTCTGTGCGTCATACTGGGCATATTTCTTTGCCCATACCTGGTCGCAGCCTTTGTAAGCTGGGATGGCACTGTCCGCCGTAGCCTCCTGGGCCTCAGGAGAGGCACAGAATTTCACAAACTCCCAGCAGGCATCCATATTCTGGGTCTTGGTGGAGATACAGTAGCCCACTCCGTGTACGGTGATGGCCGGAACCTTGGACACCGGCATGGTGCAGATTCCCAGATCGTCTCCCAGAGCCTCCGCAAACGACTGAAGCTTCCATGAGCCGTTGGTGGTCATAGCAATCTGCCCTGCAGCAAACATGTCATTGGTACTCATCTCCTGCATCTCTGAATAGGTGGGAGCCACCTGGTATTTGTACATCATGTCATGAAGGAACTGGATGGCTTCCACAGCCGGTGCCTCGTTCACCTGGCACCCTGCATTGTCGGCGGAAGAAATGCGGCCCTCATTGGAATAGATAAAGTTCTGATAACATACATTTCCTGTGTTGGTGGCTGCAAAGCCGTAGTGATTCTCTGTAGTCGTTTTCTGGGCTAAGTCAAGGAGTTCTTCCCAGGTCATGCCGTCCTTGGGATATTCCACGCCCATCTCATCGAAGATGGCTTTATTATAGAAAAGACCAATTCCGTCATAGTCTTTGGGGATGGCATAGATCCGCCCGTCCCGGCTGTATAAATCTCTGGCGAACTGTGGGAACATGCTCATATCAATGCCTGCTTCCTCAATCCGGTCGGTTAAGTCCGCTACCAGATCCGCACTGATATAGTCCGGAACATTCCGGTTCATCCAGAACACGTCCGGCCCGGTTCCTGTAGGCAGGGAGGTCTGCAGCTTGGTCCAGTATTCTCCGGAAGGAATCTGAGTGGCCACCACCTTGATATCTGGATTTTCCTTGTTAAACAATTCAATGATCCCATTGACGCCATCAGACTGCTTGTCATCCCAATAATAAAAGTTGATGGTTCCGCTGGCCTTTGCCTCCGAAGAGCCGCCTTCCGAATCTGCCTGGCTGCCTTTGGCTTCCTCTGAGGCAACAGCAGCCGTACTACCCTGAGCTGTCCCCTGAGTCTCTGTTTCCGGGGTTTTTGAGCAACCAGTCATCATACCTGCCATCATGGTCAGCGCGGTCAAACAGCCGATTCCTTTCATGAAGCGGCGATAATTATTCTTTTTCATAGTCTCTCCTTATTATAAAATACGATTTATCCGTAATGTTTCCATTTATTTTCGTGTTCAACAGTTCTTATTTCCGTTACTGCTTACCGAAATCATCGGTTTTTTAACATCTTATCAGGGAAAAGGGCATAAAAAATCAGGAAAAATGTGTACCAAACCACCTCCAACAAAGTTTCCGGAGCCTTTCCGGATCCAGCAGTAGAAAAAACGCATGAAAGCCAGCCAACATGACATTGGATTCCTTTCTGCTTTCTCCTCAAATTGTTAAGATGTACACCTTTTCCCTTGATACTATCATTTTATTATGATTTTTGTCCATTGACAATACGATAAAAAAACTATTTTAAATCTAATTAGGTTGATATTTTTAACATTTTCTACTATAATTCCTTTAGAAGGAGGCATTTTCATGATTACGCCAGAGGAATATGAAAAACAGCTGTTTATCTCCAAGTGCTATTTATCCGCCAACTCCCAGGTATTTGATATGGCCCGGACTCACCAGCATGGATTTCTGGAATTGAATTATCAGGTAGACGGCGTGTCCCAGTATGTGGTTCAAGACCAAGCCTTTCACCTGTCTTCCGGGGATCTTTTTGTACTCAACAGCAAGCTTCCCCACCGTAAACTGTTTCTGGCCGAACAGCCGGGAGCCCTTATTGGCATCACCATTGACTTAGCAGAAGCCAGGCAGGGAAAAGGGGCAGACTTAAGATCCCTGATGGACGGCTGCCCTGCCTTGCATGAGAAGCTGTCCGGCATAAGCGGAGGGTTTATCATCCAAGGCGCTTCCCTGATCCTGGAGAAGTTTCAGACTATGCTGGACGAGTATGCAGAAACCTGTAATGAGATTCGCCTTGGTGCAATCTGCACAGAAGTATTTTTCATCATTGACCGGCTTCTCTCCGGCATCCGCCCTCCATCCCCTACGGAGCAGATGCAGAAGCGGTATACCGATCTTATCCGGCTGCATATCCGAGATCACTATAAAACCATCAAAAGCATGAAGGACATCGAAGCCCGCATGGGGCTTAACGGCATCTATCTGGAGCGGGTATTTCGCCATGTAACTGGCAGTTCCATCTGGCAGTACCTGATCGCCACCAAGCTGGATGCGGCAGCTGCCATTCTTCGGGACACCGATACCCCTATCGACGACATTGATCAGATCATTGGCATGAACTCCAGACAGAGTTTTTATCTGCAGTTTAAGAAACGGTACGGAGTCTCCCCTTCCGCTTACCGCAAGGCCGCCTTCTTCACAAAATAATCGTCGATCCTCTTCCTGATATCCATCGGATTCAAATATTTTAGCAGATATCCATCCGCCTTTAAGGATAACACTTTTTTCACGCTTTCCTTATCGTCCCTGCTTGTCAGGAAAATGACCGGAATATCAGCAAAGGCTTCCTCTGAGCGAAGCATGGCCAATACATTACTTCCGTCACAGACTGGCATTTCATAATCCAATAGCACCAGATCCGGTCTGTCCAACGTGATGGCGCGAATGGCAGCTGCTCCTGATCCCACATCGGAGACTTCATATTGTTTTGCCAACAGCCTCTTTATCCCCTGGCGTATGGTGATGGAGTCGTCAACCACAAGGATCTTGCGTTTTGTGCTCTTCTCCTTCTCTGTAAGGTATTTTTCGATTTCTGCTATGGCGTTGCTTGCCACAAGGGGCACTCCGATACTTTTGGAAAACAGATGAGGAGCAATGACGCAATAGGCAAAATATCCCTTATTTGTGCCAAACAGCAGGCTGGCCTGCAGCTTCTTATTCTCAAAAAACCACTGAAACTGCTCATAGGTTAGAAGATTTTCCTCCGTCATCTCGTAGGTATGGATAGACGGATAATGCGCCATGACACGACTTACGAACTGGCAAGCCGTATACCTGGCTGCATTTAACAGCATGATATCAAGCTTATCCGATTGAACTCCCATCAGCTTCCCCACCGTCTTAATCAGAATCTGATCTTCAAAAGCCAGAAGGATCTCCCACTTTTCATTATCTTTCTCTCTTCCATAGACGATCCGGTAGTAGACTCCTTTTCCGAACCGTTCTCCCCCATAAGATTCGCTAATGACCTGCGCCTTTAAGCGAAACATGGATTGCAAAAGCTTCCCTATCACCTGCTCCATAGCCAGAAGTTCTTCTTCCGGCAGCAGATCCACCCACTTACTCATCTTCTCTCCTGTAATCGCCATGTCTTCCGTGAGAGTATGTCCGATCAGCCATCCTGCACAGACAGCCAGAAAATGGTCTACTGCAGAAGGTGAATAGTCTTCCCGTATCAATTCCCGCTCCAACGCCGGAAGGGAATGCTCCCGGAACCCCCGATGCAGCCGTCTGTGGGTCTCCAGCTCCTCATAGTGGATCAGCTCCATATAGCTTTCCTCGTCGTCAAAGTGTTTCATCGCATGTTCTTTAAAATATTTGATCCCCTCCTGGCATGCTTTTTTGTTTTTCTTCTCCTCCGCCTCAAGGGCCCATAACCGATTGATAATCATAAAAAGCCTCTGATGCTCCTCATCAATCATCCTTATTCCAATATTGAATTCATCCTCCCATATCAACTGATTATTCATCATGTCCTCCTTTGCCATAATTGATCCCTTCTCTCCTATTTGCCGGTATTTCCCAAACCTCATTTTGGGAATATGCCAAGCTTCTTTTATACTAAATATAATATGTACTATGGTAAAAGAGGAA
>JAETTS010000899.1 GCA_021769025.1 Enterocloster bolteae | reverse complement strand
AGAAGACCGCTGAACTGATGGTGGAGATGCGGCAGACATTCAACAACATTGTGATTGTGCTGGATGAGTATGGCGCTACAGCAGGGCTCATCACCCTGGAGGATATGCTGGAGGAGATCGTCGGAGAGATCCGGGATGAGTATGACGAAGATGAGGAAGACAGCCTGATTGAGACAGGTCCCGGCCAGTATTCTGTGGAAGGCGCGATGAAGCTGGATGACTTGAACGATCGCCTTGGGCTGGAGTTGGAATCTGAGGATTATGATTCTGTTGGCGGATTGGTCATCGGACTGTTGGATCACCTGCCTGATGAAGGCGAAGAAGTAGTAGACAACGGAATCCAGTTTATTGTTGAGAGTGTAGACAAGAATCGAATTGACCGAATCAAGATCGTGCTTCCGGTTCACGATGAAGAATTGCCGGAAGACCAGCCTGCCTGATGCATGCATATCCTGTCGTTTCCTTCCGGGCACGTCCCCTTTTGGAAAACGACAGGATATTTTTCTGCCGTTTTAGCTTAATATCCCTCCCAATATACCGCTCCCCGCACAGATAGCCAGCACGGTCACCATCTGCTGCATGGAAGTTGCCAATCCTTTTTCCAGCAAAAATGACACAGCCAGCAAAACCGCAAAATAAAACCCTCCCGCTAAAAGCCCGCACAAAAACCGCTGGCGATGGATTCCTTTCCCAGCCAGAAAACCAGCCAGGGCGCAGGACAGCACATAGACCAGTATGACTGCCATCTGGATCTGGGATTCTTTTAAGCGGAACCGGTATAGGGCAAAGGATATTACAACCAGCAAAATACCGGATAAAAGGTAGGAAAATAAAAGGGAACGCAAGAATACTTTGGGACTGAACCGCTCCATGTCTAGCTCCTTTAACAATTGGTTTGGTTTCAATATATTCGCAGAATTCCCTTTTTAGTACAAGACTTTTTCACTTCTCTTTTATGGTTTCCACAACCTCTGCCGCCAGCAAAATGACTGCCCCAAGAAAGACACAGATATCCCCCAAGTTAAAAACCACCTTTTTCAACTGCTTCCAGCGAATGCTGAAATAATCAACCACATATCCTCTGGCCAGCC